>CAZAWS010000102.1:0-6312 GCA_964488755.1 uncultured Anaerolineaceae bacterium
CTTTTGGTTTCAGACGATGATTTCAATCATCGGTTCAGGCTCTAACCCAAAAATTATCTCCGATAAAGTCTATTACTTAATCCCTAACCCCTATGAAAGAAAAAAACTTCCTAGAACGTCCCATTCTCCAATCTATCCCTTTTATAACCGGTGAAGTATTCATCTTCGCCCTGATAATCGCCTTCGCCCTCCTGAGCCGCTTCTACGATTTAGGCACACGCGTTATGAGCCACGATGAAAGTTTACACACTTACTTTTCGTGGTTGCTCTATAAAGGCGATGGCTATCAACACAACCCAATGATGCACGGACCTTTTCAGTTCCATCTGTTGGCGTTGAGCTATTTTCTTTTTGGCGTGAGTGATTTCACAGCACGCATTCCCTCTGTGATTTTCAATATCGCAACAATTGGCATGCTTTGGTATTGGCGGCGGTATCTTGGAAAAGCCGGCGCACTAATTGCTGGATTTTTGATGCTGATTTCGCCTTATATTCTTTTTTACGGGCGTTATGTTCGCAACGAAGCCTTTAGCGCATTTGCCGGAATGTTGATGTTTCTTGCCATTTTACGCTATTTAGAAAGTGGAGAGAAACGTTATTTTTACTGGCTCACATTGGCACTGGTCATTAATTTTACATCGAAAGAAACCGCCTTTATTTATGCCGCGCAGGTACTCGTTTTTCTTTCGGCATATTTTATCTGGGAATTACTTAAAAAATCTTGGGAAAAGAAAACGGACCGCGCTACCTTTATCAACTTAGTAGCCCTAGCCGTTATTTTAATTGGGGCAACATTAGGTGCGGGCTTACTTGGTCAAAGTGATTCTATTCCCGCTACTGCTGAACCCGCCGTGCCTGCAAATCCGCTTGCAGAAGGTGGCGTTGCGGCACTAAGTTCTGGTGGATTCCCTTGGGTGGCTGTTTTAGCTATTCTTACCTTCATTGCACTGGCTGCTGCGGCATATTATTTAATTCAGGGCTTGGGGTGGAAGAAAATCCGTGAAGAACGCTCTTTTGATTTACTCATGCTCATCGGCACGCTCATCATCCCTTTGCTCTCACCAATAATCTCTACCGTGTTTGGTTGGGTAATCCCCACAACAAGCGGAGAGATAGCAGGTCTTCTTGTAACGGAATACGTTCAAATCGGCGTAGCCATTTTAGTCACCTTTAGCATCAGCATTGCGCTCGGTCTCTGGTGGAATCGCGATCTTTGGTGGAAAAACGCCCTGCTTTTCTATGGCATCTTCACCATTCTTTTCACCACAGTTTTCACCAACAGCGCAGGCTTTTTCACTGGCATTTTTGGTTCACTTGGATATTGGATCGTTCAGCAAGAAGTCGCACGCGGTGGTCAGCCTTGGTACTATTATATATTCATCCAAATTCCAATTTACGAATTCCTCCCCGCACTGGGTATTTTTATTGCCCTTTATTTTGGCTTCAAGAAGAAAAAAACACCCGACTCCCTTGATGCTTCTGCCACCTCTGAAACCCTTGAATCATCCTTCGACACCCACGTCATCACTTTTTCTCTCCTCCTCTGGTGGGTTCTCAGCAGTGTGCTCGCCTACTCCTACGCGGGCGAGCGGATGCCCTGGCTTACCTATCACATCACCCTGCCCATGATTCTCCTCACCGCATGGGGGTTAGACCAACTTATCAAAAGCCTCAATTGGCGCGAACTTCACGAAAAAAAGGGCTGGATGGTCGCGGGGCTACTTTTCATCTTCTACACCGCCATTTCAAATACGTTCTCTGGGATGGGCAGTGCCTTTGCGGGCAAAAATCTCGATCAATTACAAGCCACAAGCGATTTTCTTTTACCACTGATTGTGACTATAGCGAGCGGGACTGCTCTCTTCTACCTACTTCGTGAGTGGACGTGGAAGAACGCCCTCAGCCTCGCCTCGCTCGTGGCATTCGGCTTGCTTTCGTTATGGACAGGTCGTGCCGCCTACCGCGCCGCGTATATCAATTACGATAGCGCAAAAGAATATCTCGTTTACGCCCATGCCGCCACAGGGGTAAAAGATGTCGTGGCGCAAGCCGAAGAAATCTCCATGCGCACCAACGGCGATTTAGGCGCATTGATCGCCTACGATGCCAGCGCACCTGATACGGGCATTTCGTGGCCCTTCGTCTGGTATCTACGCGACTTCACCAACTTGCGCTCTTTCGATGCCCCAACGCGCTCCCTGCGGGATGCCAGCGTTATTATCGTAGATGCAAAAAACTTCGATAAAATCGAGCCTGTTGTCAATCAGGGCTATTACCGAAGTGACTATATCCGCATGTGGTGGCCCAATCAAGATTATTACAACCTCGTCAGCGGGCGCGACTCGAGTCTGATTTTTCCATCAGATTATCCCTGCACGGGCATAATGACTCCTTTCAAGCTCATCAAAAGCAAAGACTTTTCTCGCCTCTGTGAAATGGTCACAAATCCCGCTATTCGTAAGGGCGTAATTGATATTTGGGCAGACCGCGATTATACAAAATACGCCCAAGCAACGGGCAAAGAATCTGCCTTTTCAGCAACGGACTGGAATCCCTCCGATAAAATGCGGCTCTATATTCGCAAAGATATTGCCGCCCAAATTTGGAACTACGGCGTTCTTCCCGAAACGGGCGTAGATGTGATGACTGACCCCTACGAAGAAAATACAATCACACTCTCCGCAGAAAAAACTGTTGGCTTAGAAGGAACAGGTGAAGGCGAATTTAGTGCCCCACGCGGCATTGCCTTTGCGCCCGATGGCACTTTTTATGTCGCCGATTCTCGCAATCATCGCATAGAGCATTTTGACGCAGATGGCAAGTTTATCAATATGTGGGGACAATTCGGCGACTCAACCTTCGATGATTTGCCCGGCGGCATCTTCAACGAACCCTGGGGCGTAGCCGTAGGACCCGATGGCTCTGTATATGTATCTGATACATGGAATCACCGCATACAAAAATTTGAAGCCGATGGCACGCCCATCACACGCTGGGGCTATTACGGTCAAGCCGAAGACGGTTTCGCATTTTGGGGACCCCGCGGTATTGCTGTAGACACAGAAGGCAATGTTTTTGTTTCAGACACTGGGAATAAACGTATTGTTAAATTCGATTCAGATGGACTTTTCATCACCGAGTTTGGCACAACGGGCATGGGCATCGGCGAGTTCGATGAACAAGTCGGCGTTGCGGTTGATAATGATGGCATCGTATACGTTACCGATACCTGGAACCAACGCATCCAAACTTTCCAGCCCGATGAAGATGGCACTCTATACTTCCCCCTCAACCAATGGGATATAGCTGGCTGGTACGGGCAATCTTTAGAAAATAAACCCTTCATCACCGTAGACAATAATGGCTCGGTCTTCGCCACAGACCCTGAGAGTTACCGCGTTTTGCAATTTGACACAGAAGGCAATTTCATCCGCACTTGGGGCGATTATGGCTACAGCATGGAAAATATCGGTCTCGCCGCGGCAGTAGCGGTGGATGCGAATGGCGATGTTTGGGTCACTGATGCGGGCAATCATCGCGTAATGAAATTTATTTTGCCTGAAGAATAGGAAATAACGGCATGCGCGCGTTTTTGGCTTGCGTGCCATCAAAGAGCATCTGCGCGGCGTGGGCGTTTTAACGCTCACGCCGCGTTTTTGTTGTACCAGCAGCACCCCAGCCAAAAACACGTAGGACGCGGGGCTTTATCGTCCCCAAAAAACGGAGTCCGAAGTCCCCCGACTTCGGGGAAAATTAGACAGTTTTTCGCTCTCTTAGCATCGTTAACGCACTTAGATCCCAGTTTTTGCTAAGACTGTCACAAATCCTAAAGATGAAAATCACAGACCAAGAGAAATATCCAACGGCACTTTTTGTGAGTGGTATAATGTTTTTGTTAAACAATTAAATAAATCCTTCAAGAAATAGGAGTATTAATGAAGATTCACGAATATCAATCAAAACGTATTTTTGAGAAATACGGCGTGCCAATTCCCGCTGGGGACGTGGCGACTTCGCCTAAAGAAGCCTATAACATTGCTACAGATTTAGGCGGCAAAGTGATTGTGAAATCACAAGTGCTTGTCGGTGGACGCGGCAAGGCTGGCGGCGTGAAACTGGCACAAAATGCCGAAGAAGCTGAAAAATTGGCTGGCGATATTTTGGGCATGGATATAAAAGGCTTAACCGTGCGTAAGGTACTCATTGATGAAGCATCAAATATCAAAGATGAGATTTATGTAGGCATCACCAACGACCGTGAAAAGCGGATGCCAGTGATGATGGTTTCTGCTGAGGGTGGCGTAGAAATCGAAGAAGTTGCTCGCGTAACCCCTGAGAAAATCATAAAAGTTCATATCAATCCTTTATTAGGATTACAAGGCTATCAAATTCGAGATATTGCGGCAAGCATTGAGTTGCCTCGCAAAAACTGGAAAGAATTCGGCGTAATTGCCAACGGTTTATGGAAAGCCTACACGGGCAGCGATGCAACCTTGGCTGAAATCAACCCCATGATTATCACCGATGAAGAGACCTTACTGGCAGTAGACGGAAAAATGCTCATAGATGATAGTGCTCTTTTCCGTCAAAAAGAAATTGCCGAAATGCGCGATCTCGATACCGAGGTAGAATCAGAAGCCATTGCCCGCGAACATGATTTAGCTTATATTCAACTCGATGGTGAAATTGGCTGTATGGTCAACGGTGCAGGCTTGGCAATGACCACAATGGATATTGTGACACTCTTTGGTGGCTCCGCGGCGAACTTTTTAGATATTGGTGGCGGCGCAAATGCAGAAAAAGTAAGTGCCGCTTTCCGTATTATTCTTTCTGACCCCAATGTGAAAGTTGTTCTAATTAATATCTTCGGCGGCATTACACGTGGTGATGAAGTTGCGAAAGGTATTTTAGAAGCCATCGAAGAAGTGAAACCCGAAGTCCCGATGGTTGTTCGTTTGGTAGGTACAAACGCAGAAGAAGGGCGTGCATTGCTCGCCGATGCCGATATGATTACCGCAGAAACGCTTGCTGAAGCCGCTCAAAAAGCGGTCGCGGTCGCAACGAAAACAGTTGCTACAGCAAAGGAGGTTTAAGATGAGCATTTTAGTTGATAAAAATACTCGACTTTTAGTACAGGGGATTACAGGCAACGAAGGCAACTTCCACGCCACGCAGATGGCAGCTTACGGCACAAATATCGTTGCAGGCGTAACACCCGGTAAAGGTGGCGAGTGGGTGCTCGATGGCAAAGTTCCCGTTTTTGACTCAGTAAAATTAGCCGCGGAAGCAACAGGTGCAAATGCCAGCGTCATTTTCGTTCCCGCTCGCTTTGCCGCAGATGCAATTTTTGAAGCCGCAGATGCAGGTTTAGAGCTAATTGTCTGTATCACCGAAGGCGTACCCGTCAAAGATATGATGCGCGTGCGAGCTTATATCGATCAACTCGACACTCGCTTGCTAGGACCAAACTGCCCCGGCATTCTCACCCCCGGTGAAGCCAAAGTTGGCATTATCCCCGGCAATATCGCCATTCCCGGCAATGTTGGCGCGGTTTCTCGTTCTGGCACATTGACTTATGAAGTGCTTTATGCCCTGAAACAAAAAAATATGGGCGCATCCACCTGTGTAGGTATCGGTGGCGATCCTGTAAATGGGACAAACTTCATTGACGTTTTAGAAATGTTTGAAAATGACCCCGCTACCGACAAAGTTGTTATGCTTGGCGAAATTGGTGGCACAGACGAAGAGCAAGCGGCTGAATTCATCGCAACCAAGATGACTAAACCCGTCGCGGCGTTCATCGCTGGACAAACCGCCCCTCCCGGCAAACGCATGGGACACGCAGGCGCGATTATTCAATCGGGTTCAGGAAAAGCCTCAGATAAAATCAAAGCCCTCGAAGAAGCGGGTGTACGCGTTGCCAAACACCCAGAAGAATTGCCTGATTTATTAGGGTAAATAGTTAGGTAGCTTTTGGTTAGATAGTTAAATCGAAAGTCCCGTTTCTTTTGAAGGAACGGGACTTTTTTTGTACCCTCTGCTAGATTTTTGGACATCCTACCCACACGGCGACCCGATCTCAAATTTGAACTTGGAGATACCGCAAGAGGCAGATATTCGGCTTTTAACTTTGCGCCCGCCCCAAAAAGCGATTATCCAACGCGTAGATGCCGAAGACGGGAATCTTCTGCGTTATTTAGACGAAAAAGGTAAGCGTTCAGGGGACTCAAAATAGAACGCGGATTTTACGGATCGGACAGATTTTCGCGGATTTTAAAAACTTTTTTTGTACAAAGATGATAAAAACGTATG
>CAZAWS010000103.1:0-6281 GCA_964488755.1 uncultured Anaerolineaceae bacterium
TTAAATTCTACGATGGAAGATGTCCCCTCCACGCTATAAATCGGGGAGGTGCTGGGGATTAGTTCAGGGGCGACTTTGGCGGTCACTTTATCACCATCTCTCTCTGCCGAGCAGATTAGTTTGTAGCGATTGCCATCTTTCAGCGCATCTGCGACCATTTTGGGGGAAATATCGCGAATTCCTTCGCGGTTTACGTCTTGCGGTTTGAGGGGGACGCCCATTAATACCGTCACCAATGCCGAGACTTTGATTGCCGCGTCCCAGCCATCTACGTCTCCGCTGGGATCGGTTTCGGCAATGCCGACATCTTGACAATGCTTTACTGCCTCATCAAAACTGTCGCCTTTTTCCATGCGAGCGAGCATTAAATTGGTGGTGGAATTCAACACACCCTTAAATGAAAGCAAATTTGAAGCGGGGATTGCCTCGCGGAAAAGTGAGAAAATCGGAGCGCCGTCCATTACTGTTGATTCGTGGAGGAATTTCACGCCATTTTTTGCCGCCAGCGCTTGTAATTCTGCGTAGCCGTGTACAACGGGTCCCTTGTTGGCGGTGCAGACGTGCATTCCTAATTCCAGTGCGGCTTTCACATAATCTAGGGCGGGTTGACCGGTTTTGTGATTGACGGAGGTGTTCTCGAAGAGCACATCCGCTTGGGAGGCGCGGATTAGTTCGAGCGAATCATCCGCTGGTTTTCCGGCAAGCAAGCCTAAGTCGCGTCCGTTTCGCAGGGCATCCAATGCGGTGTTTAAGTCTATCCCATCCACGTTCACAACTGAGCCGTGAGAGCCAGTCCCAATTCCCGTTACAGAAAATTTGATATTATATTTTTCAGCGAGTTCACTTTCTTTGCGTAAGAGCAATTCTGCGAGGGCTTGCCCCACGTTGCCGAACCCAAGAAATGCGAGTTTGTAAGTTGTCATTTTTTCTCCTAAAATTGATTATAATTACCGAACTGGATTTTACCAAAGGAGTGCTATGTTTGATAAAAAGAGTTTGACCGAAATTGCAGATGCGGTGAGCGGATGGGAAGCGGGCGCGCTGAAAAAAACAATGGCGCGTTTTCCTGAGCGACAGGATGAGTTTATCACTACCTCATCTGAGACTGTGGAGCGGCTGTATACGCCCGCGAGCATCCCTGACTTTGATTACGCGCGTGATTTGGGCTTGCCCGGCGAATTCCCCTTTACGCGGGGCGTTCACCCGACCATGCACCGCGGCAAACTTTGGACAATGCGCATGTTTGCGGGATTTGGCACCGCGGAGGAAACGAACGCCCGCTTCAAGTATCTGCTCGGCGAGGGGCAGACGGGACTCTCGATTGCCTTCGATTTGCCGACTTTGATGGGATACGATGCCGATGCCTCCGAATCTTTGGGCGAATTTGGTAAATGCGGTGTTGGGATTTCATCTCTGCGCGATATGGAAATTTTGCTCGATGGCTTGCCTTTGGACAAAGTTTCAACGAGCATGACGATAAATTCACCTGCATCTATTATTTGGGCAATGTATATTGCGGCGGCAGAGAAAACGGGCGTAAAACGAGTGCAATTGCGTGGCACTACGCAAAACGATATTTTGAAAGAATATATTGCACAGAAAGAATATATTTTCCCACCTAAACCATCCATGCGATTGGTGACGGATACCATCGAATTTGGTACAAACGAACTCCCGATGTGGAATACGATTTCTATCTCTGGATACCATATCCGTGAAGCTGGCTCTACCGCCGCCCAAGAATTGGCATTTACGCTGGCAGATGGATTTGAATATGTGCGTTGGGCTTTAGAGCGCGGACTTGATATTGACGATTTTGCGCCGCGACTTTCGCTTTTCTTCAACTCACATAATGATTTCTTTGAAGAAATCGCCAAATTCCGCGCCGCACGCCGTATTTGGGCGCGCGAGATGAAAGAGACTTTTGGAGCAAAGAATCCGCGTTCGTGGTTGATGCGATTCCATACGCAGACGGCGGGCGCATCGCTGACGGCGCAACAGCCAGAAATCAACGTAGTGCGTGTAGCCTTGCAAGCTCTTGCAGGCGTTTTGGGCGGGACCCAATCTTTGCACACCAATAGTTTAGATGAGGCTTTGGCGTTGCCTTCTGCGGAAGCTGTGACCATTGCGCTCCGCACGCAACAAATCATCGCTGAAGAATCGGGCGTGACGAATACGATTGATCCGCTGGGTGGCTCCTATTTTATGGAAGCGCAGACGAATAAAATCGAAGCGCAGGCGTATGATTATTTCCGTAAAATTGAAGATTTGGGCGGTATGTTGCCTGCTATCGAAAAAGGTTTTTTTCAGAGCGAAATTTCAGATGCAGCGTATCGATATCAACGCGAGATTGACCAAAATATACGGCGTGTAGTTGGTGTGAATGCCTATAATGAAGAAAAAGATGTAAAAATCCCCATTTTGAAAATGGATCCTGAGGGTTACGAAAAGCAGAAGGCGCGCTTGAATGAAATCCGTAAAACGCGGAATAATGAGAAAGTGACGAAATCGCTAGAACGTCTCAAAAATGCTTGTGAAGGGACAGAGAATACGATGCCTTTTATTCTCGATTCTGTCCGTGAGTATGCTACGCTCGGCGAGATTGTAAATGTGATGAAGGATGTTTTTGGGGAGTATGAGGAGCCGACTTGGATTTAGGGCGTTAGGAATTAGTTGATCAGGAATCAGTTGATCAGGGATTAGGAATCAGGGATTAGGAATCAGGGAAAGATAGAACGCAGATTTGCGCGGGTTGGGCGGATTCTCGCGGATTTTAAAAGCAAAAAATGTTTTTAAAAATCCGCGTAAACCTGTAAAATCAGTGAGAATCCGCGTTCTATTCTTTTAAGTTGAAGCTCTGACGATGCACTAAACTTTTCCCCAGTTTTTGGATGGCAGAGCGATGTTTTTTTGTGCCGTAGCCTTTATGTTGAGCGAATCCATATTCTGGATATTCTTCGTCTAACTTGCGCATTTTTGCATCGCGGGCGGTTTTGGCGAGGACGGAGGCAGAGGCGATGGTGAGTGAGCGCATATCGCCTTTGACGAATTTTTCTTGAGGGAGGTCAATATCGGGGAGATGCAAGTAATCAGTAATTAGGTAATCGGGGATTAGGGATAAAGTTTCTACCGCTCTTTTGGCGGCTAATTTTGTGGCGGGGAGAATGCCGATTTGATCTATTTCTGTTGGGGATGCAAATCCAATCCCCCATGCAAGCGCAATCTCTTTGATGATTGACTCGAAATGCTCACGCTGACGCTGCGTCATCTCTTTGGAATCACGCACGCCAGCCAAAATTTGCGTCAGTTTTGAGATGTTGGGGAGGATGACGACTGCTACAGCCACATCCCCAGCTAATGCGCCGCGCCCGGCTTCGTCTATCCCTCCAAGATTTAAAAAGCCTTTTTTCCAGAGTTTTTTTTCAATTTTTAGATCGGGGGATTTGGGGAGAGTAGATATGTCAAATTTTTTACGGGGCATTCCCTCATCCTAGCCTTCCCCCTGATGGGGAAGGGACAAATTCTCTCCCCCTTGGGGGGAGTTAGAGGGGGGACGGTTATAAAGCCCTTTACGCGCATTTTTGCGAACGTTGAGTAAATCTAAAAACATACGCCACGAATCTCGCAAGACGCTAATTTTGCTTTCTGCATTGTAGTACCACGGGATGGGGAGTTCGGTCACTTCGTAGCCACGTAGTTTGGCGATATAGAGAATTTCTACATCGAATGCCCAGCCTTCTATGCTCTGGTGGTTGAAGAGGTCTTCAGCGATTTCGGCGCGGAAGCCTTTGAAGCCGCATTGGGTGTCGTGAAGTTTGGGGAGCGCGAGCAAGCGAATGAGAGTGTTGAAAATTCGCCCTGTAAAATGACGATACACTGGCTCATTATAGCGGATTGCTCCCTCGACTTCGCGGGAGGCTATCACAATATCGCTATCTAATTGCGGGGGGATAAAACGGGGGATTTCAGTGACGGGCATAGAGAAATCGGCATCGCAAAAAATGCGATATTCGCCCGATGCTTCGAGCATGCCGCGTTTTACAGCTTTTCCCTTGCCCGCAATGTTATTACGAAGAACGCGCAAATTAGGATATTTTGATTTTAGACTTTGCGCAAGTTCGTAGGTGTTATCGCTACTTCCGTTTTCAACAACAATCACTTCAGCAGAATAATCTTCATTTCTTAAAAAGTCAAAAACCTGCTCCAATGTTTGAGGCAGGCAATTGGCTTCGTTATACGTGGGAATAATGATAGAGAGAAATGGGGAGGGCATTGTGAGCCTTTAGATAAAGAGCACAACGCCTAAAATAAAGATAACCAAAAGAAAAACTAAGACCAAGCCCATCACGCCTACAATGGTAAGTTGTTTGCTCGTCATGCCCATGTAGGTTTGAGGGGCTTTTTTGACGGGTTTGCGACGCACTACTTTTCGTGGTTTTTGTGTAGGCGCACTCTCTTCAAGAGCAAAATCAATTTCTTCTATATCTGTCGAGCCAGAAGGTGAAGAATGTTGAGCAGGGGCTTCTTTTTTAGCTTGGGCTGGTGGTTTTGGTGGACGTGGGTTCACGAGCGAATCTGCCATTTCGTGTACCACTTCTACGCTCATTATGGGCGGCTCTTGAGCTAGTGAGGCAACAAAATGATTTATGGCATCGCTCATTATAATTCTTATCATCGGGCGCACGGAAGAAATATGCAAAGCCGGACTGGTTGATAAAAGAATCGGCTCAACGCCATCGGGTAATTGAAAATTACTGCGCTCAAGATAAACTTGTACCGCTTTGCCAAGTTGGGCTGTGCGTTTAAGTAAATTAATGCTGGTTTCTTTGAAATTGCCACTAGTATAGGTGCCCCAAGTATCATTTTTAGCGCGATAGGTGCCCTCTAAATGAGTCACAAAAATTACCTGAACGCCAGGAGGTCCAATCAAAATAAGTGGCACCGTAATTTTTGATTTTCCTAAGGTGACATTGCGAAGTAGGGTGAATTTTTTACTCAGCTTTTTTTCTAACTTTGCAATCGCCTTTTGTTGTGCCTGCAAATCGGGATACCAAGAAAAGCCATATTGCAAAGTGCCTTTAATGCGGCTAATGGTACTAATCGTTCCGTCCTTTTCAACGAGGGGCGTTTTGTCAATAATTCTCATAAGAAAAGCCTTTTTTTATCCTAACTCGATAGTTGTGTTTTTAATTTGATTATGATTTTTCATTCTTTAACCGCCAAATTTCTAACGCGAAAAGAGCGAAAAACACGAATATCTTAAGGTTTCTTCGCGTTATTCGCTAAATTTGCGAATTTCGCGTTAAAAAGATGATATTTTATCTTCTGCAGAAGGCTTTCTCGCTCAAAATCAGTTTTTGATGGCGTTAGAAATGAGAAATCACAACTATCAAGATTCTAAACCGAACTGTTCAATTTTAGCATATCCCGCTTTAAAATAAAAATCAGAAATGATTTATGACTCCACTGCAACTTTAGTTTCCGCTAAGTTAGTGTAGCAGAAACCGCTCCGATGATTAATCGGATTGATAAAAGCCATAACAAATTTGTAAAAAAGCGAGAAAAGAGCGTTTTAAGCTGGCAAAGGAGACTTTTTTCGCCTATGCCCAAGAATTCCTTTGGGCAAATGGTCTGTCGCCGAGTTCTTTTTCCGAACTTGCCCCGAAATGGAGGCATCTTCGGGAAATGCCTTCCCAAATAACGCTCGCTGGAAGCGTCCGGGGATACGTTTTGGCTTGCGATCCCAAAATCCAGTTGGTGTAGCGGGCATAGTTGCGACAAGAAAACTCAGAACAGACCCAGTCAATAAGACTAATTCCGGTAAGCGTTGGATACTCTCTCTCATTGTGAACAAATTGGCGATGTGCGCTGTAATTGGTCACTCCCCTCTGCTCTAGCCGCTGTCCCCAGTGGCGGTTTATGAGAAGCCCGCCGTCGAGGACGGCGGCGGGTGCGATATTTTAAGGGGGGAGTGTGACCAATTACGGTATATCTGCTGGAACTGGACGATACTCGTTCATAACGATGCTCTTGCCAGTCCGGTAATCCTGTTACATGTTTTCTCCATAAAACCAACATCGCAGTAGTTTGCCAAACGCCTTGACGAAATGCTGCCCAAGACCGGCAAACAGCATCGTCAGACAGACTAATTGATTTCAAGGCAGGAAAAATTGCCCCTCTGTTTGGCAATAATGCGCCACTAACCAGCATGCAAAGAAAATGCAAAAGGACCAGATTGGTCCTTACAGGAATATCTCGAACTCATATGTCTAAAATGCTTA
>CAZAWS010000104.1:0-6275 GCA_964488755.1 uncultured Anaerolineaceae bacterium
TCAGGGCATGAAAGTCGGATAAATCCGACTCGAACCTAGCCCAGCGGGCTTCCATATATTGAGCAGGCGGCTTCAGCCCCGCTCATTTGGCGTAGTTTAATAAAAGTAATTGGTCACATCCCTCTGCTCTAGCCGCTGTCTCTGGCGGTGGTTTATGAGAAGACCGCCGCCGAGGACGGCGAGAGCGATATTTTAAGAGTGTGACCAATAGAGTCTATTTTATATCCAATCCTGTGAGTTTTGTTAGCCCCTTGTGCATTAACAAGAAGGGTAAAAGCAAAAACAGGTGCACGCCTGCGCTTAATCCGAAAATGGAAGCAACCGATAGCAAGAAGATATTTAATGAGGGGACTATATTTTCTAGCATCCAAACCCCTGCGCCAGCAAATACTGCAATTGTGAGTAGTAAGATGATAACGCCAGCCAAGGGTAGCCAAGCTCGTCTATCTGATTCTGAGGGAAGCATGGTGCTACTCACGGTGAAGGTGAGATAAAACCAGAGTAGAAAGTCGGGCAATGAAGGCAAAGATGCCAAGCCAGACCAAAAAGCCGTGAAATTTGCTTGACGAAGTGCGTCCCAAAGTGGCAGGAGGTTTAGCTTATATACTGCCGCGTAAGAGATGAATAATCCGCCCACAATGAGGGGTGCCATGCCAATGAGTGAATCTCGGAGAATATCTACCTTAGAGACTTCTACATAGCCTAATCTTAAGCGTCCATCAGGCATAGATTCGGGGATGAGGGAGACTTTGCCCGTTGGGACAAATAAAATTTTTGCCATAAGAAAATGGCTGAGTTCGTGAAGAAATACGCCGGGGAAAAAGAGCAATGAAAATAAAATCATTGTGATATTGGCGCGGCGCGTTAATATCAAGAAAACAGCTTGAATTTCACGATGTAAGCCGCGTTGTAAAAATATAAATGGCACCAGCATTAGCAGGAGCCAAATCAGTCCAGTGAGGAGGGAGATATTCAATGTGCGTGTTGCGTGTTGCGTATTGCGTAAAAAAATACGCAATACGCAACACGAATTAGGGTTTAGTTTTGCGCGGCAAGCACGATTTCGGTAAAAGCATCGGCTTTGAGTGAGGCACCGCCTACTAGCGCGCCGTCTATATCAGACTGGGAGAAGTATTCGGCGGCGTTGCTTCCTTTAACTGAGCCACCATATAAAATGCGGATTTTCTCTGCTTCTTCTTTGCCAAAGAGTTCGGCTAAAACGGAGCGGATTATTTTGATGGTGTTGTTTGCGCCTTCGGCGGTTGCGGCAAGACCGGTGCCGATTGCCCAAATAGGTTCGTAGGCAATTACCAAATTTGTGTTTACGTCTTTTAACCCCTCTTTGATTTGGCGGGTAACGACTTCGCTTGTTTTATCGGCTTTGTTTTCTTCGAGGCTTTCGCCAACGCAAATAATGGGCATTAAGCCTTCACTTTGAGCGGCTTTAACTTTTTTGTTGACGGTCTCATCGGTCTCGCCGAAATAAGCACGGCGTTCTGAGTGACCCAAGATGACAAAGTTGGCAAATTCGCTCACCATAGCGGGAGCAAGTTCACCCGTGTACGCTCCGCCAGCTTCCCAGTGCATATTTTGGGCACCGAGCTTAATCGCTGTTCCCTCTAATAATGCGGCTACGGGGAGTAGGGCGGGCGATGGCGGGCAAAGAACAATTTCGGCATTGTTCATTTCTTTCACAAGTGGGACAAACTCAGAAACTAATTCACGAGCTTCTGAGACAGTTTTATTCATTTTCCAATTTCCAGCAATAATGGGGGTACGCATATTATTTTCTCCTTAGGGGATTTGGTTTAAGATATTATCAGCTTCGTCTACTATCCAGTCCGGCAGTTCGGGGCGTTCCCAAAGAGATTCGAGAATTTGACGAGCTTTATTATATTCTTCATTTTGGACGTGCATTTCTCCCTCTAGCAAAAGTGCTTCGGGGTAATTAGGGTTTTGTTGTTTTATTTTACGCAAAATACTAATTGCTTGGGTTTCTTCGCCATGATAAAAAGCATAGCGTGCTTCTGCTATAAGCATGAGTTCACCGTCTATTTTTCCTATTCTCTCAGACGAGGTGTTATGTGTTTGTTTAGGGAGTTTGGCTGATCTATAAACGCTCTCGTGAAAACCATCCATTAAATATGAATAGTCTTCGCCATTTTTTTGCGAAATCTCTACTGCACGTAGAAACATCATGGCTGCACCTTTCCAATACTCTCGTTCCATAAAATCGTAGCCCGCACCCTCGTAAAGACCTATATCGTCTCCCCCAATTCTTTCTATTATTATGATTTCTTTTTGAATCTCTTCTCTGTTTTCTGGGTTTTCTTTGAGCAATGCTATGGCAAGCTCTAAATGAGCATGGGGATTCTCTGGGTCTTCATTTGTCCACTCTCTAGCCTCTTTTAATTTATCAGTTTCTTCTTGCCCTATGGGGGGCGGAGGCGCATCGGGGTTGTTTAATTCTTCGGGAGCTTCGTAGCCCTCTTCTATATTTTCAGCCTCTGATAAACGATCAAAAAGCCCATCTTGTCCTATCGCGCTCAAGAAGAAAAGAATTGCGATAAGCAAAAGAATGCCTACTGTGGCAAAAATCCAAACTTTAGTTTTTTTCTTTGTTTTTTCAGAAGCTTTTGTCTTCTTAGAAATATCAGCATCTTCTTTTTGATCAGGAGCAATGGTAGAAGCCTCTGCTTTTTCTAAAACATCCGGCGGCGGCATAGGGATATTTTGAATAGGCGTGGTCATGGTGGCATCTGCCATATCTACATCAGAATCATCCCACGCTTTTTTAAAAGCAGCATTTAGTATTTCTACACTTTCGTAACGGTCTTCGCGGTCTTTGGCGAGAGCTTTAAGCAAAACTCGCTCCACTTCATCGGGCACGTTGGGATTCACCAAATGTGGCAACGGAAGCGGCGAATAAATATGATCGTGAATAATAGAAAAAGGTGTATCTGAGCTAAAAGGGACTTGCCCTACAACCATCTCATAAAGCATGACCCCAAAGGAATAAATATCAGTACGATTATCGAGATCTTTCTCGCCTTTTGCTTGCTCCGGTGAAATATATTGGGGCGTGCCCATAATCATGTCAGAAGAAAGGGTAGATTCACCCGACTGGGCAATCCGTGCCAAACCGAAATCGGCAAGATAGGCTTTCCCATCTTTTGCCATAATCACATTCGAGGGCTTAATATCGCGATGCAAAATCCCTTGCTGATGCGCATATTCCAGCCCTGCGCCAACCGCCTCAACCACTCTCCAGATTTCATCTACTCCTAAGCGACCTTTATTTAAACGCGCTTTAAGCGTATCTCCTTCGATATACTTCATCACCAAATAAGGCTGTTCATCGTGTTCGGCGAAATCATAAACAGGCACGATATTGGGATGCTCC
Organism: uncultured Anaerolineaceae bacterium; assembly: GCA_964488755.1. Lineage (GTDB taxonomy): Bacteria > Chloroflexota > Anaerolineae > Anaerolineales > Villigracilaceae > Desulfolinea. The sequence goes on from CAZAWS010000104.1 coordinate 3,404, forward strand.
AATTTTGCAACCAAACGCGCTTCGCGCTGAAAACGCGCCAAAAAATTAGGGTCTTCTAAAAAAGCGGGGTGTAAAACCTTCAACGCAACATAACGGTCTAAATTGGCGTGATAGGCTTTATATACCGTTGCCATGCCCCCGCGCCCCAATTTTTCCATAACACGATAGGAGCCTACATTTTCACCTGTGTTAAAAGACATAATTTCTTCCTTGCTTGTTTTGGTTTCAGACAGTCAAATTATAGCCCACTTCAATATAAAATTGTATGGTTGTGGGGGCGCAGCATGCTGCGCCCCTACAACAACGCAGATTATTTATCAGCCAGCGCATCCACGCCGGGCAAAATTTTACCTTCGAGCATTTCCAGCGAAGCCCCGCCACCAGTGGAAATATGGCTCACTTTGTCGCCTAAGCCAGCTTGTTTAATTGCGGCAACTGAATCCCCGCCGCCAATCACGCTGACCACATCGGCATTCGCAACGGCTTCGGCAACGCCAAAAGTGCCTTTGGCAAAGTTCGGGAATTCAAATACGCCCATAGGACCATTCCAGACAACAGTTTTAGATTTTTGGATGATAGACGCATACGCGGCGACTGTGGCGGGACCTATATCTAAAATCCGCCAGCCGACTGGGACATCACCAATCGGCACGACCTTGTTTTCGGCTTGGTCGCTGAACCCAGACGCGATCACCACGTCAACGGGTAGCACCAACGCATCCCCAGCTTTTTCCAGCAATTCTTTAGCAGTAGCAATGGCATCATCTTCGACCAGCGAATCTGCCATATCGAAGCCTTGCGCCTTGAAGAAAGTATTTGCCATCCCGCCACCGATGAGAATTTTATCGGTTTTGGCGAGCAAATTGGTGATTACGCCAATTTTATCGCTCACCTTTGCGCCGCCTAAAATAGCAATGAAGGGTTTTTCGGCATTAGCGATGGTGTCGCCAAGATATTTCAACTCTTTCTCAAGCAAAAATCCCGCCGCAGAGGGGAGCAATTTTGCAACGCCAACATTTGATGCGTGCGCACGATGGGCTGTGCCAAAAGCGTCATTAACGAAAACATCGGCTAAAGAGGCAAGTTCCTTTGCCATTGCGGGGTCGTTTTTCTTCTCGCCTGCGTGGAAACGGGTATTTTCGAGCAAGAGAATTTCACCAGCGTTCAAAGATGACGCGGCTGTTTGGGCAAGGTCACCGAGACAATTCTCCGCGAATTTAACGGGCAAACTGATGACTTCGGCAAGATGTTTGGCAACGGGAGCAAGTGAAAATTCACTTTGAGCTTCGCCTTTCGGTCGTCCCAGATGGGAACAGAGAATGACTTTCGCATCCTGATCCAATAAATACTTAATAGTCGGCAACGCGGCTTGGATGCGAGTATCGTCTCCGACCATCCCATCGTTAATCGGGACATTGAAATCCACACGCACGAGGACGCGTTTATTTTTGACATCAAGGTCGTGAAGTGTTTTTTTGTTTAACATGTGTCTCTCTCCAAATAAAAAACGTGAAACGTGATTGCGTGAAGCGTGAAATTTCATCACAGCTCACGTTTCACGCTTCACGTTTTAGATGTTTTCGTGTACTTCGCAGATTAATTTACAGACTTTTTGCAATCTTCGCTGCAAAGTCGGTCAGGCGAGTGGCGTAGCCCCATTCGTTGTCGTACCAAGAAACGACTTTGACCATATTGCCACCCATGACGGAGGTCAAGTCGGCATCGACGATGGAGGAGCGAGAGTCGCCTTTGAAATCCATAGAAACGAGAGGTTCTTCGCTGAAACCGAGAATGCCTTTCATGGAGCCTTCGGCTGCGGCTTTGAGAGCGGCTTTTACTTCTTCAACCGTTGTCTCTTTTTCGACTTCAAAAACGGCATCCACGATAGAAACGGTGGGGGTGGGAACGCGCAGGGAGTAGCCATCGAGCTTTCCCTTGAGTTCGGGGATGACGAGGGCGATTGCTTTTGCCGCACCTGTGGATGTAGGGATGATGTTGATGGCGGCGGCGCGAGCGCGGCGGGGATCGTTATCGGCAAGATCGAGCACGTTTTGGCTGGTGGTATAAGAATGGATGGTGGTCATCAACCCTTTTTTGATGGTGAAATTATCGTTGATAACTTTGCTAAAAGGAGCCAAGCAGTTGGTGGTGCAAGATGCGTTAGAAACGATGTGATGCTTGGCGGGGTCGTAATCACCATCGTTTACACCCATGACTGCGGTGAAAACATCGCCGCCTTTGGCGGGGGCAGTCAAAATAACTTTCTTTGCGCCAGCTTCGATGTGAGATTGAGGTCCGGGGGTTTTGGTGGGGTCACGGAAAACGCCAGTGCCTTCAAAAACAATCTCTACGCCAAGTTCGCCCCAAGGAATATCTGCGGGGTTACGTTCAGCAAAAACTTTGATGGTTTTGCCGTCGAGAACGAGATCGCCATCTACTACTGCTACTTCGCCGTCAAATTTGCCATAGCTTGAGTCATATTTAAAGAGTTGCGCGTTTGTCTCTGTATCCCAAAGATCGTTGATACCGACCACCTCTAATTCTTCTGGATAACGTTCGAGAACGATTTTGAGCAATTGACGACCAATGCGTCCGAACCCGTTAATACCTACTTTTGTTGCCATTATTAAATCTCCTTATTTTAAGTCTGTGTTTTTTAGAAAAACACGGTGAATTTGTGATTTTTTTTTGTGGGGCTTATTGTATCTCATTTTTGTTTAGCTGGTAAATTTTAACGACACTCGATACGGGAGCACTCAAAGATTGTTGGTTGATTTGCTGATGCCGCTTTGGTTTCGATACGGCGATAATACCGCCTACTCAGCCGCCGCTGATATTTTCTCGTAGGCCAGCGTAGTCGGCGGTTGAGTAG
>CAZAWS010000105.1:0-6237 GCA_964488755.1 uncultured Anaerolineaceae bacterium
GGAGCAAGTGGCAAATCAATTAGATATTCCTTTTCATACCGTTGATGCAAAAAAAACTTTTCGTGACATTGTTGTAGATTATTTTATCGATAGTTATGCGCGGGGTGAAACGCCAAATCCCTGTTTGATGTGTAATCGGCATATTCGTTGGGGTATTTTGCTCGAAGAAGCTCTTAAGCTCGGAGCAGATTTTATTGCTACGGGGCATTATGTGCGGACACGGTCAAAGGACGATGGTGAAATCGAACTTTTGCGCGGTGTAGATAAAGGCAAAGACCAAGCCTATGTTTTGCACGTGCTTACGCAAGAGCAATTAAAAAAATCTGTTTTCCCCGTTGGGCAATATCCAAAATCAGAAATACGAGCGTTAGCGCGCAAGTTCAATCTCCCTGTGGCAGAGAAAGCGGATAGTCAGGATTTATGCTTTATTTCTGGTGGAGATTACCGCGACTTTTTGCGTGAATATGCGCCGAATACTATGCAGAAAGGAAAAATTATCAACAGCGAGGGCGAGGTTTTGGGTGAGCATCAGGGATTGGCATCTTATACCATTGGGCAACGCAAAGGGTTGGGGCTGTCTGCGCCAAATCCGCTTTATGTTTTGAGAAAGGATATTGAGAAAAATGAGCTAGTGGTTGGAGAGTTAGATGAATTGGGAGAGCGTGCGATGCGCGTAGCCGAGATAAACTGGGTGAGCAAAAGAAAAAGTTTGGGCGAAGAAAACGCCTCCGCTTTTCGCGCTGAGGTTAAAATTCGCTATGGGGCAAAAGAAGCTTGGGCAGAGATTGCGCCCACCAGCGCGCTTACCAGCGGCACGCAAGCTGAGGTCACGTTTGATGCGCCGCAGCGCGGCATATCCCCCGGACAGGCGGCTGTTTTTTATGATGGAGAGATTTGTTTGGGCGGTGGCATCATCCAATCATCCAAAGGAGAATGAAATTGTCTAAAAAAGAAGAAATGCACCGTAAATTCGCCAAAAAGGGCGACCGTGAATACTTTTTGCGTGAGTTAAATGGGGTGGTGGAGCTATTATGAACATTCCTTCCCTTTTTCTCGCATTCATTATTTCTAGCTTGCTCGGCGTGCTTTTTCATCTTTTGCGCGGCGGTGGTCCTAGGCGCATCTTTTTTTATCTGATTTTAGCATGGCTCGGTTTTTTCGGCGGGCATTTTTTGGCGGCATGGCAGGGGTGGGTTTTATTTCTTATCGGCACGCTCAACGCGGGGGTTGCAATCATCGGCGCACTAATTTTCCTTTTTGTAGGGGATTGGTTGGGGCGGATTGAGTAGGCTTTTTTAGATGGATTAGGGATTTAAAATCACAATTTGACTGTGGAGGAAGACTCTGCCCTCAAAGCCTTCATCTGCCTGACGGATGGTCAAACGTGCGGAAACTTGCTCTTCCACCTCATACTCGATGGAGGTCTCGAAGCCTTCTCTCTCCCCTGCTGGTAAATTTAGGGTGCGTAACCCAAGCGTTTTGCCCTCTTCATCAATGAGTTCGAGAACAACGATATTGTCATTATAGGCTTGTATTTCCCCGATAACGGGCAAAGTCCCCCCATAGATTTCCTCTTCGACATCGGGATAAAAGAAAACAGCACGGGGATATTGGGTACTATTTTTATTGAGATCATTTTTCCCTACCGAAAGCAATAAAAGGCGGGTACTAAAAATTTCTTTGGGGCGGCCAAATTCATCTTGGGTGCTAATTTGTAAACGACCAACCTCAGCCGCGGCGCGTGTCTCAAAGGGGATTTCTAGCTTTATATACGCGCCTTCAACAAGAACGGTATTTCGATAAAAAAGGTCGCGTGCCAGCAAACGACCATCTTCACCGAGCAATTCAATCTTTATTTCTCCATCTGCACCGGGGCGGACGTAGCTTTTTAAGACAATGGGGGAGACCACCTTAGACATCTCTCCCGGCGCGAGAATGCGAATTGCAGGCAAGGGCAAAGAGGGCGCAGAAGTTGGTGGAAATGTTGCGGTTGGCGATGGGGTAACGCTAGGCGTAGATGTTGGCGTTATTGTGGCGGTAAGGGGTAAAGGGGTCGTGCTGGGGAGTGCCGCTTTGGTGAGAGCCACTGCGGTGGGAACATATCCATCAGGAAAAGGCGTTGAGGCGCGCGTACTGGGGAAGCTACAGCTTGTTAAAAAAAATAAGATAAAAATTAAATTAAAAAACCTGACAGGTCTTAAAGACCTGTCAGGTTTGCTTGGTTTATAGTCCATAAATTTCGCTATATTTATTTTCAAGATAGCGCAAATAAGGTTCAGGAGTGATTTTAGAGCCGGTCACTCTTTCTACCAGTTCTTGCGGCTCATATTTTCTTCCGTGCGTGTGGATGTTGCTTCGCAACCAAGAAAGCAGCGCAGAGAATTCACCTTTTCTGATTTGTTCATCAATATCAGGAATTGTTTCTTTCATCTTCTCCCAAAGTTGTACAGAAATCAGATTGCCGAGTGCATAAGTAGAGAAATAGCCCAATCCGCCAAATGACCAATGAATATCTTGAAGTACACCCTCTGCATCATTGGAGGGGGTAATGCCGAGATATTCTTCAACTTTGGTATTCCATAATTCGGGGAGGTCTTTGGTTGCTACGCTCCCTTCGATCATGGCGATTTCAAGTTCAAGGCGCAACATAATATGCATATTATAGGTCGCTTCATCAGCTTCTACGCGGATGAGAGAAGGCTCTACCTTATTAATGCCTTTATAGAAATCGGGCAAAGCGATATTCCCAAGTTGAGATGGGAAAGTTTCTTGCAAGCGTGGGTAAAAGTTTTCCCAGAAAGGCATAGAACGCCCAACTAGGTTTTCCCACAGCCGTGATTGCGATTCATGTACGCCAAGAGATGCGCCACTGGCAAGAGGGGTTCGTTCATATTCTTGGTTTACGCCAAGTTCATAAAGTCCGTGTCCGGCTTCGTGCATGGTGCCAAATAATGCGGATGGGAAGAAATCCTCCATAAAACGAGTGGTGATGCGCACATCGTTAATGCTGAAAGAAGTTGTGAAAGGATGCACCGATTTGTCTTGTCTGCCACGTTTCCAATCGTAGCCAAATGCGGTAGCAACTTCTACGCCAAAATCCCATTGTTGTTTTTCAGGATAATTGATGTGCATAAAATCATCGTTAACTTGTTTTGCATCGGCGATGTTTTTCAGTAGTTCAACTTGCCTTTCGCGCAATACGCCGAAAATTTCTTGTACTTCAGCCGTTTTCATCCCCGGCTCAAATTGGTCAAGAAGCGTATCGTAGGGGTGGTCAGCAGGGGGGAAGAAAGAGACATATTCTTTACGCATCTCAATAATTTCTTCTAAATCGGCTTGAAAAATCGAAAAATCAGAAGCCTCGCGCGCCTTCGCCCACGATTCATGCGCTTTTGCCGTCAATCGGGCAAATTTAGCCACATATTCTGAAGGCACTTTGGTCGCTTGGTCATAATCTTTTGAAAGCACTTTAAGGTAGCGAGCGTCATCCGAATCTGGATCAGCGTCTGAGAATTCGGCTTTCAATTCTTCAATCAGTTTTCCGATTTTCTCAGAGGTAAATTTCTGATGGGTGAGACTCCCCAATGCGGCTAATTGATGCCCGCGTGCCTCCGCACCACCCGCGGGCATATAGGTTTGTTGATCCCAGCTGAGCACGGCTTGCGCCATGCTTAAATCAGCAACCTCAGCAACAAGAGTTTTAAGTTCTGTAAATTTTTCTGACATTGGTTTTTACTCCTGAAAATTAGGTAAGGACTTAGGAAGAAATAAATTATCCATTAATAAGGCGAAATTTGAATGAAGTATGTTTCAAATATATAAGTTATTTGATTTTCATTCCTAAGCAATCGCAAAAAGATGCTTGCAGTGATTAAGGTAGAGTTTCATATTGTTCAGTCGGTGTCGGTGGTGGTGGCGGTGGCGGATTAGTGGGTGGTATTGGTGTTTCTGTGGGGGGAACATAAACGACACAAGAACCAGGATGTTCGTGTGTGAGGGTGAAGCCAATTGCTTCTCGGCAGGTATTGTCCACTTCAAAGAGTGCTTTGAGCGGGTAGTATTTTTTCAGCCCGGGTAAAGGTGATCCCGCTTCTGCATGGGTGAAATGATCATTATAATCGTAGAATTCAGGTTTGAAAACACCCTGATCTGCCCATGCGCCCCACATGAAGGTACCATCATTGGCGATAAGTGAAGGTTTGAAGGCTATTTGAATAAAATTTGGATGGCTTGGGGATATGCGTACCCAAGCAATATCGGGGTCGGGATTTTGCCCTTGATCGAAGTAAAGTTTGTCATAGCTGTTATTCTTTTGAGGAGGGTCGGAACGGATGGGAATTCCATTGCCTACATCGTGGTTTGTATCTTGCCAAATGCGCACGCCAGCGGTAGTCCACGTTGTTCCGGTTGGTTTGGAGGCGAGAATCAGCCAATCGCCGCGCCCATCCACGTCTAAATCAAGTTCGATGCCGTAGTTTCCATCCAATTTTTTTGTTGTTTTATTGACCCCGACCAATTCGATTTCAACATAAGCCCAAGTCCCTTTGCGGTCAAGGCGTGCTTTGATGATGTCTAAGTCGGGATAGTATATGTCCATTGCGATAGCATTAAATGGTCGTTCATATAGATTCGTGTCAAAATTCTCCCCTCCATTTGCGGCGTGTTGTGGTGCTGTGCTCGATGAATTGCGGTCAACAATATGGCTTTCGTAATGATTGGGGGGTTCGCCAGGGACTGTGAGATGAATAATTGTTGCAGTAGACATGGGCGTTGCAGTAGAAATGGGCGTTGCCACGTTGGGGAGCGGGGTAGCATTCATGGGGGGGGCGATAAACGCGAGTGCAGTCTGTGTTTCGGCAATGGCTGTGCTAATAATTGCGCCTTCATTATTTATAGGTGGCGAGGGAGTCGCCTTAGGGAAAGAGCAGGCAAGAATTAGCAGGATAAAAAGGGAGAGACCAATAAAAATGTGAAGTTTGTTTTTTGTTTTCATTTGAACCCTTTCTGCTCCAAGAGCAGGCTATATAAAATCTACCCTATTATAGAGAATCTTTCTTCATTTTCAACTAGTCCATGTCTCCCAAAACTGAGCTTAAATATGATGAAATCAGCCAAATTGCCCGATAAATTCCCCATCCAAATCATTTGCAAAACAAGTTCAATGGCATTCGCTTTTTCTTGACCATAATTTGCCACCAAATTAGCCCAAATTTCTGGGTCAGGCTCCTTCTCGTTTTCTGCCCAATGTTGTGCATAAGCCAAAGCCTGATATTCATCGGCGGGCGTGTCTTCGGGAATGCGCCCCTCCAGCATCTCTGCTAATTCGGCTTCAGAAATGCCACTTTTAAGTGATTCTTTAAGATGAAAATCACGACAATATCGGCAACCATTTACTTCGGTTACGGTCATCATCAAACGTTCTTGAAAATCATGCGAAATCAATTCAGTCATCGTGTTGCGGATGAATTTCCGTTGACCAAATATTTGCCTAAAGTCTCGGAGAAAAAGGGATGGGCGATTGTAGAACCGCCGTGTAAATTCAGATTGGCTCATTTTTTTATTTTTTTCGGATGGATAGAAAGCACCGCGTCGTGCGTGACCCAAACTTGGGTGCAGATAGTCAGCATTGTCGCTGGTGAGATGCGTGTTGCGTAAAACATGAGGCTACTCTATTAGACCTCTTGCATAAGACGATTCCTGAATTAAAATTCTCCGTTTTCGTCTTGCGTAAAACGTATTGCGTAAGGAAAAACCGCTTCTAACGGATTTTGTGGTTTAGCAAAAAAAGTCCGAGATTTTCTTTGTAGTAAGGGCTTAAGCCCTTATTTGGCGCAGAAATAACCACAGAAGCGGTTACTACGAGGGTGAAATGGATGTCTTTTACCTTGAAAAAACAGGTTCAACGTGAATTGACGTGATTGCTACTAACTACCTTATGTTGAAAACATAAGGCTAATATGCAAAACTCGTTGAAACGGGTTATATTGCGCAAGTTTTAGTGCGATTTATCGTACTTTTTGTTTCAGACGATGATTTCAATCATCGGTTCAGACATGAATTATCATGCTAATTCACGTTGAGCCAAAAAACATAACCACCAAATTCGGTAGAACTAGAGGAAAAGCATTATGAAATATGTATTTTGGATGGCTATTTTTCGTGAATCGCCTAAGTGCTCTAGCCGCCGTCCTCGGCGCAGGGAGCGTAGCGAAAATAGACTTTTGCAAGGGGTTTATT
>CAZAWS010000106.1:0-6149 GCA_964488755.1 uncultured Anaerolineaceae bacterium
CATCTCCCCCAAAATGGGGGAGAATTTCCCCTCTCCCATTTTGGGAGAGGGACGATACAAACGGCTACCAAAGCCTCTAATAGCGTCTCCTTTTACGAGAAAACCCTATCACTCTTCAATCTTAAATATCTCCCCTGCGCTCGTGCCCTGCACCTCAGGGAAATAACTTTGCCAAGCATGGGCAGGCAAAACGCGATATTCACCTGCTTGCAAGGGGATTAGCGTATAACTCAAGACATAAGTTCCCGCGGGGATATAATCGGCTGTCCACGAGATATTTTCATCGCCAATTTGTGGAGAGGAGAAAAGCCACCAGCCCCAGCCATTTGCATAAGGATTATCGGCATCAAAAATTTCAACGCTATCTGCCTCTTCGCCGAGTTGGGCTGTTTTTAATTGCTGGTTGAGAATTTCTGTACCAGCGGGGATATAATCTTCTACGATTAGATAGTAGCTGTCTTCGGGGATATTTAGGGTGAGTTGCACTTTAACTTTTGCCCCAGGCGTGAGTTTTGCCACTTCTAAGGGGACACAATCCTTTTCACAATCGGCATCATAATAAAGACGCGAAATATCCACGCCCCTATTGAGGGCTGGTGCGGATTCGGCAGAGCGATCGGCGAAGAGTGCGGCGTGATAATAGAGCCTGCCTTCACCATCGCTTCGGGTGATTTTTAGTGCATTGGGCAAGCCTAGTTGCAAATCGTCTAAAGGTGTACTTGTCGTAACAGGCGCAAGCGTTTCTGCTTCTCCTGTAGAGAGCGTTTCGCCATTTAGCTCAGCAGAATAGCTGTAGTTGGCGTTAAGTTCATCTGCGCTTTTGATGACTTCGGTAAATGCCATGATTGTCCAGGCGTTTTCATAAGTCGAACTCCAGCAACTGTGAATGTTGCGATGCGCGCCAAGATAACGCACAGCATCGTTCACGAGCGGATTGGTTGCATCTTGTTGGGCAAGGGCATAAACGACTGTTGCGGTGGTGTAAACGGGCGTGCCGGGATTTCTCCACGAAGAGGCGTCACTCTCCCAGTGCGCGCCACTCGCGCTTCTTTGGGCAGATGCCTCTAGATCGGCAAGCAAGCTCGCGGCACGCGCGTCGCCCTCGTTCCTAGAATCCAGTGTAAGAGCAAGCAAAGCCTGCGCCCAAGGGCTAAGGTCTGCGCGCCATTCATCCAATTGGTCTACCGCAATGGCATCTGCCCCTCCCGTTATTTGCAGCACATATTGCATAAACGCCAACCTATCTTTTTGCCAAGTCTCCGGGTTTATCTCTGCAATATAAGGAAGAGAAGCCGAGTGCAAATAGTCACGGGCGTTGATAAAAACGGTCTCGTCAATAGAAACGCCCGCATCTTGTGCCTGAGAAAGCCCAAAAAGAATATAAGCGGAGAGATACGCGTCACTTTCACCGCCTGCGTACCAGCCCCAACCATAATCTTCATTTTGATTATTCAATAATTGGCGCACGCCGCGCGCCAGCGAGACATCGAGGCGCGCTTCTAATTCGGGATCGCTCATGCCCGCACTTTGCATGAGGTTGTCGGTGGCGACATTTGGCAAAAGATAGGATAGGATTGCCTCATTGCTAGATGTGGACGCGGGTGCGGGGATTGCTTCTAAACTTTCGAGAACGAGGGAGGACAAGGAGGGTTCGAGCGTGACATCTAGCTTGCCACCGTTAGGGATAAAGCTGTGCGGCAAAGATACGGATTCCGTTAAACTGCCCCCCTCTTCCAGGGTGCCGGCTGTAACAAAGGATTGCGGCGATGTGTAGCGCAAAATAGGCAGCGCACCCCAAGCGGGACGCGTTATATCGCTATAGTTGCCAAGTTCTGAGTTGAAGAGTAATTCGGCAGTTTCAGCATCTTCGGCTCTGCCCCACCACGAGACTTTGACGCGCCCCCCCGCAGGAACTGTAATTTGCTGATTAGCAGAATCGGGGCTGTCAAGCGAAAAGCCCAATGTCTGCAAGCCCACAAATCCATTTTGTTCCTCAGCCGTATTATTATGCACAATGGCAGAGATTTCTACATGGTCGCCTACCACCAAAAAACGTGGCGTAACGGGACGAATGAGCACATCTTTTGTGCTGATGATGCCTAGTTCTGCACTCCCAACTCGCGTATCTATGGTAGTGCCGCGTAAATCTGCGTGCCAAGTGGTGAGATTATCGGGAAGCGTAACGCTCACTTGCGCCTGCCCCTTTTCGTTGGTAATAATTTCTGCGTTCCAATAAGCAGTATCGGGGAAATTATCGCGCACAACGGAGAGTTCTTCGCCTCCGCCACCGCCCATGCCCCCGCCATAATCGATAAAAACGCCATAAACGCTATCGCCCGCCAGAGAAAGGGATGTTTTTATGCCTAAACCTGTGTTTTCATAAAATGCACTTTCAATAGGTGCTGAGTTGGGGTCTGCTAACGCGAGGGCGGCTAAGTCAACAAGGGCAAGAGAAAACTCGCCTTCTACGGGGTTTCCCTCAGAGTCGGCAACTTGGATTCCAAAGGTTACTTCGCCCCCCGGTTCTGAGCGCATAGGTTGGGATGTGAGATTCACGTTAAGAAGTTGTGCATCTGCAGAGACTTTTATTTCAGTATAGCCAACGCGGAATCTGTCTTTGCTCACTAAAATCGCTGAAAAATAGATATTTGGTGCGTCGTCTTCGCCGAGGGGCAAGCTATAAGTTGTGCCACCCGCACCTATACTAATAATCTCTGATTTCTGAACAGTGCCGCGCTCCACTGTGATGAGGGCTTGCGCTTCTTCATCCAAAGGATTAGGGATAAATATCTGTGCGACATCGCCGGGGAGATATTCTTCACGAGATGTTGTCAGGCGAATGCGTTGTTTGGGCAAATTGGGGTATAAGGCTTTATCAGAGCCTGTGACCCAAAGAAGAATTTCTGTAGAGGCTTTCCCACCGCTCACTTCTAAGACAAAGAGTCCCGGTCTGGGAGGGGTGAAGGCGAGGCGTGCCACGCCATCATCGCCAGTGGCAAGTTCTACATCGCTGACGGGGCTGAAGACGGGGATGAAGCCCTCGCCGGAATTTTCTTCTTCCCACGTCATCTGTTGAAAAACGGCACTCAAGTTTTGGGTTGCGCGCGGTGCGTTCTCCAAATCTACGGTTAAGACATCAAATCCAATTTCTGTTTCTTCACGTCCAAACCAGAGGTCGGGTCGCAACCCAATATAAAACTCGTCTGGGTGCGCCAAAACGCTTTCACGCGCGCTAATCATCTGCCCACTATCTTCAATGGCAGTGACCTCAAGCGTTAGCTCACGCGTACCCTCGGGAAGATCTAATTTATCGAAGTCAAGGGTTAAAAGACCATCGGCATTGGTCGTGCCTTCACCTTCGGCAAGGAAATCGCCGTAATAGCCAAAATCGAGTTCGTCATTTAACCAGCCGAGATTAAGCGCACCCACACGATAATCGGGGATGTGGAAGTCGGCTTCATTTTCGTAAAGTGCCCAAGTGATGGGGATATTGCCAGCAGGGGCATCGAAATAGTATTGCGCCGAAATTTCTGCGCTAAAACTTTGCCCTGCTACAATGGTCTCAGGGGTGACTTCTACAGAGAGATTGATTTCAGGCTTGCGATAATTGGCTACTTGAAAATAAGATGAAAATTGAAGATCGCTATTATAGAAAGAATAATATCCAGCAAGCGCATCTTCGGGAATTGTATAAGAGCCATGTGCTGTGCCATATTCGGAGAGAGGTGGGTTAAGAGAGGCAACATTTTCTCCTGCCTGATTTGAGACTGTTAATGGGAGAGAAGTTTGCGTGGGTGCGCTATAACGTCCGTTGTAGGCTTCGCGAAGAATAGCTCGAAAATAAACGGTTTGCCCTGGGCGGTAAATAGGGCGGTCTGTATAAAGGTAAACCTCATCGTGCGGAGGACGGTTGTCTTCGCTGAGATTAAAATACCATGGTGAGAAATCTTCTCCCCAAGTGGAGGAACCAAGACCAAAGTCAACATCGCCCGGTTGCCCCAATATGGCATAAAAGTTCTGATAAGCATTGCTTTGTGCGGGGATTTTCCCATGCCAAACACCCGTATCATCCGTTACCCCCTCAGCGAGAACAGTGCCCTCTTCATCGTAAATTGTGACACCCAGCCCTTTTATACGCGCATCCGTCCCGAACTCTGTTGCCCAAATAAGGGCATCTGTTGCCCCAATTTTAAAGACCACGTTTATATTGCTGGCAATAATAAAGTTAGGCGTTGCGCTTTCTTGTTGCCCCGTTTGCCAAAGATTCAAAGAGTATATGCCTGGCTCAAGTGTGCCTGTTTCTGGTGCCAAGTCAATGCCAAAAGTTTCACTTATATTATCTTCTATAGATAAATACTGCCGCCAAGATTTAGGATTGAGGGGCTGATAATTATCACGTAACTCATAACCGCCATCTCCAAAGAGCGCAAAGAAATCAGCGGGCGGAACTTCACCTAAGGTCATGCTCACACTAGGCGCATTAATAGATTGAATATAAAAAATGGGCTTAGCCGCAGCCGTGAAGTAGAAAGGCGTTGCCAGATAGGGAAAGGTAATTTTTGGTTCTGGTTTGGGTGTAGAAAAAAGAAAATAAAACTCTTCGCCTAATTCTTGCCCCCAAATATCTTTTAGGGCTGGGTCAACCCGCACTGTATAATGCGTTTCGTGTGCTAAATTTCCGCTAAAGTGGATGCCATTTTCATAGACATTTGCGCCAAAATCTGAGACTTCGGGCTTGATTGAAATATAATCTTCTATATCTTCATCGTCTACAAAAGTAGAAAAGAGTATATGCCCCGAACCATATTCACCAATTACGCCCGTTTGTTCCGGGTCGGTAGAAATCACTGAAAAGTTTGGTGAAGAATAAACCTCCACCTTCCATTTACTTGCCAGCGGCGTACCGCCCTGCGCTAAAGCTGAATCACTAAGTAGAAGATGATAATTGCTATCTCGCTCTAGCAATTCATCCACAATAAACGTGAAGGAATACGCGTCATCTGCCCACTCAAATTCCCCGCCTACTTCTGTGCCTTCATCATCTGTAAAAGAAAAATTAGCCTCTACGCTAGACTGGTCCATTGGCTGGTTAAAAGTAAAAGTCCATGCCAAATCAAGAGGCAAAGGAATTTCTGTAGAGGGGCTAATTTCTAATAAACGCGGGTAAGCGGTCGTAAAAGACCAACTCTCTGCACGCACCAAAGAAGTGCCTGCAACACTGACTAAATCGGGATTTAAAGTTACCGTATAAATCACTCCTCCGCCTAAGGCATCGGGATAAAAAATATAAGTGCTTGTGTTCAGCCATTCGCCCTGCCCTGATGCCTTAGGCTCTAAGCTAAACGCAGTCGGCAGCTCTTCGGCATCTACGCCGAGCGGGACTACGGGCTGGTCAAAGCTGACCACAATTGCAGAATCAACGCCCAAATCCATACTGCCATCTTGAGGCAAAACCTGAACAGGATGCAAAGCCTCAGCCGTATTAAAAGAATAACTGAGGGATTCAGGCAATGCGCTCCCCAAAACAGATTCCGCCCCCGCATCAAACGCGATATTTAGGCTTGATCCTGCCTTCAAAGATTCGCGTGGCGTAAACTTGATTGTGGCATCGTCCGTCCAAGCAAAATCTCCCGGAACAGCCGGCTCAACGTGCAAGGCACTTTCCACCGAGGCGCGATCCATGGGCTGATTGAAATAAAAAACAATCTCTTCTTGCAAAGAAATCTGGCTTCCATCCAAAGGAACAGTCTCCACGACATCGGGTGGCAAAACTTCTACCCGAAGGGCTGTCGGCGTAGCCAACGCCTCTTGGGGTGTAGACGTACCAACTAACCCAGCGGGCAAAGGGATTTCATTCGCCAAAGAACAGGCAGAAAAAACCAGCATAAAGAGAACTAAAATCAAAGCAAGTTTACGATTGGGGTGAGAAGAGATACGCATGAGAGCCTCACAAAGAGATAGACGAGCAAGGGAGCACTCAAAGGTTGTTGGTTGATTGACAGATTCCGCTTTGGTTTCGATACGGCGATAATGCCGCCTACTCAACCGCCGCTGATATTTTCTCGTAGACCAGCGTAGTCGGCGGTTGAGTAGGCCTGAGCTTGTCGAAGGACGTATCGAAACCAGAGACGGAGCGGTATTTTTCAACA
>CAZAWS010000107.1:0-6133 GCA_964488755.1 uncultured Anaerolineaceae bacterium
GTGAACAGTTATCAATAATCACTGAGCAGTTACGCAATACGCAAAACGCAATACTTGCAGTTGGCTTTAATCGCAGATTTGCCCCCCTAGCCCAAGAACTTTCTGCTTTCTATTCTGACCGCGTAGAGCCGCTCTATGTGCATTATCGAATCAACGCTGGCTATCTCCCCCTCAGCCACTGGATTCACGACCCCGAAATCGGTGGCGGCAGAATCATTGGCGAAGGTTGCCATTTTATTGACTTTATAACCTTCTTGGTTGGAGAATCGCCAATTGCGGTCAGCACGCACGCCCTGCCCGATAAGGGCAAATACCGCGAAGATAACGTCAGCATGACCTTCACCTTCCCCGATGGCTCAATCGGTGTTGTGGATTATCTCGCCAACGGCGATAAATCTGTGCCGAAAGAACGCGTTGAAGTCTTCGGCGGCGGCAAAGTCGCCACGCTAAACGACTATCGCTCATTAGAGATGATTCACGATGGAAAACGTAAAATGATCAAGAATCGCCTCGGTCAAGATAAAGGCTGGAAAGATGAGATGGGCGCGTTAATTGATGCTGTAAAAACCGGCAAACCGCCCATCCCCTACGAGCAGTTGATTGGCGTGACAAAAGCGAGCTTTGCGGCGGTTGAGTCGCTGCGAACAAAGCGTGAAATTTCTATTGACAAACCTAATAAATAAATGTAGTATATATTTAATAATATATACTTTTGTGAGGTGAATTATGGATACAGCAACACTTTTTATGAATGGAGGAAGTCAAGCTGTGCGCTTGCCTAAAAAATTTCGTTTTGAAGGTACACGCGTTATTATAAAAAAAATTGGTTCATCGATAATTCTTACTTCTTACGATGATGATCCTTGGCGTTCTCTTAAGGAGAGTTTAGATATGTTCCCTGATGATTTTATGGAAGATAGAAATCAACCGGAAATGCAAGAAAGGGAGAGTTTATTCCCATGAAATATATGTTGGATACGGATATTTGTGTTACATTAATTCGACAAAAGTCACAACGTCTACTGGATAAAATCGATTCTTTCAAACTTGGTGATTTAGGCCTTTCTGTTATCGTTGTAGCTGAATTGCAGTACGGATTATATAAAGGGCAACATCAGGAAGAAGCTCTACAAGCTCTAACTAAATTTTTGTCATCTTTTCAAATTGTAGACTTCAACGATGAAGCGGCAATTACTTACGGTCATATTCGTGCTGATTTAGAAAAAATTGGGCAAAGAATTGGTCCCTATGATCTTTTAATTGCCGCTCATGCCAAAACTTTGGGGGCGATATTGGTAACTGGCAATGTGCGAGAATTTAATCGCGTAGACGGGCTAATTGTCGAAAATTGGTTAAGCTAATTTTGCGCCTAAAACACCTCCTAAAAATCACCCACCAACTCGGCTTCACCCAAGTTTCCCTTTTCGCCTTATACAAACTAGGCTTAAAGAGCGGCTACTATAAACGCATCCCAACTCCCGATTCCAAAATAACAAATATCGAATATCTTTTCCCTCTTCCATCCTCCGATGACCTCAAAGAAATTCTCGGCTCAGATGGCATAAAAACCCTCCTCACCGAAGCCAACCACATCGTAGAGGGCAAATTCCGCATTTTCGGGAGCGAACTCTCCGACATAAAACTAGACTTCAATCATCCCCTCTCCCATTGGACAGATTATGAATTAGGGATTGTAGGGGTGCAACATGCTGCACCCCTACAATCCCTACAGGATATCAAACTGATTTGGGAATCCGCCCGCTTCGGCTGGGCATTCACCCTCGGACGTGCCTATCGCATCAGTGGCGATGAAAAATATGCAAAAGCCTTCTGGGAACACTTTGAGAGTTTCGATGTGGGCAATCCTGCCAACATGGGACCCCACTGGATGAATGGGCAAGAAGTTGCGATTCGCCTAATGGCTTTCGTTTGGGCGGCACAGATTTTTGCCGATTCGAACGAGTCAACGAATCAGCGAAAAGCTAGATTGGCACAATCGGTTGCCGAACATGCGGCGCGTATTCCTTCTACGATACTTTATGCCCGCGCCCAAAACAACAACCATCTCCCCAGCGAAGCGGCGGGATTGTATACAGCGGCTTTAGCTCTCCCCGATCATCCCCAATCTGAAAAGTGGCTTAAATTGGGCATAAAATGGTTAAACTGGAGTTTTGAAAACCAAATTGATGAGAAAGGGGAATATATTCAGCACAGCGTTAATTATCATCGTTTGATGTTGCAATTGGCTTTATGGGTGAATGCTTTAAACACAAAGGACACGAAGAAACACAAAGGAGAAACCCAAAAACAAAAAAAACTTCGTGAAACTTTGTGTCCTTCGTGTTTAAATAAAATCGCCCTAGCAACGCGCTGGCTGGCAGAGTTGACTGATTCCATCTCTGGCAATGCGCCTAATCTCGGCGCAAATGATGGAGCGTATATTTTCCCCCTTGCTAATGGTGATTTTCGAGATTTTCGCTCCGTAGTCAATGCCACCTCGCGTATTTTTCTCAACGAAGAACCTTTCCCAGTAAACGAAATGAGTTTATGGTTTAACTCTTGCAAACTCTCTGCCCTGAGCTTGTCGAAGGGTGCTGACTTGCAACTTGCAACTTGCAACCTCCCAACCTTGAAACCTTCAAATAGCACTTGGGCATATCTTCGTGTTGCAGACGGAAACCTCCGTCTCGCACACGCTGACCAGCTTCATCTTGACCTTTGGTGGCAGGGAGAGAATATCGCGTTAGACTCTGGAACTTATCTCTATAATGCCGAAAAACCTTGGGACAATTCCCTCTCTGCGGCGGAATTTCATAATACTGTCACCGTCAATGGACAAGACCAAATGACCGGTGCCAGCAAATTCATGTATTTGGATTGGTCATCGGGTCGTGTTGTCGAACAATCAGAAAATCGAATGGTTGCGGAACACAACGGTTATCGAAATTTGGGAGTCACGCATCGCCGTGAAGTCAGTTTTGCCGAAAATATATGGCAAGTTGAAGACAACCTTCAAACCCAAAGCCCTGAGCCTGTCGAAGGATTCAAACCTTCGAACCTTCAAACTTTCACTTATCGCCTACACTGGCTTCTCCCCGATTGGGAATATGAGTTAGTGAATAAAGACGAAAGCGTAGAATTTGGTCTAAAATCCCCATACGGGTTAATAAAAATTACGCAATACGCAATACGCAATACGCAATCTAACTTTTCTCTCGTCCGCGCAGGTGAGCTCCTCTACGGCACAACTAAAATATCCCCCACACGCGGCTGGTATTCCCCGACTTATGGCGTTAAAACCCCTGCACTTTCATTGGCTCTTGAAATTACGGCTTCAGATGATGTGAAATTTATTTCTACGTTTGAGTTCCCCGCATCATAATTATACTTAGGAATGGGATTTAAATAACTTATACATTTGAAGCATACTTCACTCAAAATTCGCCTCATTAATGGATAATTTATTTCTTCCTAAGTCCTTAGCATGGGTATAAAATTTTATTTTAATACGATTAGAATTGAGCAGGATTATTCTTTACAGGATGTTTCGCAAAAGCTACCTGTTCAATACATGAAAGCTCTTTGGACTGGAAGAATTTAGCCCGATAGGGCTTCCATGAACGGAGCAGGGGATTTATCCCCGTGCGATTCCGATAATGAAAAATATGACCGTTTCAATATAGTGCGATTTATCGCACTTCCTATTTCAGGCGATGATTTCAATCATCGCTAAAGATATTTCTCCCCCATCTCACGCCCCCGTATCTTTTTTGCGGGGCTTCCATAGGCTACCTCAAAAGATCCAAGAGATTTATTAACCAACGCACCTGCTCCAACGACACTATGCTCTCCAACCTTAATGCGCGGAAGTAGTACCGCCCCGATATTGATTGCGCTATACGCGCCAATCTCACATTCTCCACCTGCGGTAACGCCTGGCGCGAGACTAGAAAAATCGCCCATCACAGAATCATGGTCTAGTGAAGCATTAGTATTCAAGATGCAGAACTCACCAATAGTTGAATTTATATTAACAGAAACACCCGCCATAATTACTGTTCCTTGCCCAACTTTCACATCCCGCGCAATTGCGGTCTGCGGATGGATAGCCGAGAAAAAAGAAAGTTCAGGGTTTTCTTTTCTTATGCGTGCAACAACCTTAGAGCGGGTAAAATTATCTCCCACCGCGATAATAACGCCTTTTATAGCATGAGATTTAGCAAATTTAGCCAAATCAGTATCTTTACCCAGCACCTCATAGCCCAAAATTTTCTCGCCTATATTGGGTTGCGCATTTAGTAAGCCAAGGATATTATATAATCCATCTTTTTCAACAATATCAATAATTACTTTGGCATGACCACCAGAACCAATAATAAAAATATCTTCCATAATCTTTTCCTAATCTGATTTGACTAACGCCAAGCGAGTGTATCATATCAGAAGAAAACGCTAAAAAAATGCACATTCTCCTCATCCACCAAGCCTTTGCCACGATCAACGAACCCGGCGGAACCCGTCACCACGAACTGGCGCGCTACCTTGTCCAGCACGGGCATCGCGTCACCATTATTGCCAGCTCTGTTAGCTATATCACAGGGAAAACTTTAGCCACCGAAGCAAACGAAAAAGGCATTTCAATTATTCGTGCCTATGTTTATCAGGCACACCACAAATCTTTTGTGCATCGTGTTTTCGCCTTTGTCTCTTTTATGGTTTCTTCTTTTATAGAAGGATTAAAAATTAAAGATGTGGATTTGATTTGGGGAACCTCCCCGCCAATTTTTCAGGGGATTACAGCTTGGGCTTTAGCGCGTTTAAAAAGGATTCCCTTCCTTTTCGAAGTCCGTGACCTGTGGCCTGCTTTCGCTATATCAGTTGGGGTGCTGAAAAATGGCTTTTTGATTCGCCTCTCAGAGTGGCTAGAGCGATTTTTATACCGCGCCGCTGATCGGATTATGGTCAACAGCCCCGGGTACATCACTCACGTTCAAAACAAGGGCGCATCGCAGGTCGAACTTGTCCCCAACGGGGTAGATGTTGGGATGTTTGATCCCGGCGGACGCGGGGAATCCTTCCGACAATCCCACAATCTAAATAATAAATTTGTAATTCTCTACGCAGGCGCACACGGGATGTCGAACGACCTGACTGTCGTCCTAGATGCCGCAGAAATCTTGCGGGCTGATAAAAATATCCAAATTGTGCTACTCGGCGATGGAAAAGAAAAAGCCAATTTGCGAGCGCAAGCAGAGAAAATGGCGTTAGAGAATGTCAGTTTTATTGCCTCTGTGCCCAAAAGCGAAATGGCAAATGCGCTGTCCGCCTCGGATGCCTGCATTGCGATTTTGAAACCGATTGAGTGGTATAAAGCCACTTACCCGAATAAAGTTTTCGATTATATGGCGGCGGGCAGACCGATTGTTCTGGCGATTGATGGGGTGATTCGTGAGGTGGTAGATGCGGCAGAATGCGGCATTTTTGCCGAGCCGGGGAACGCACTTGCCTTAGCAAACGCAATGCGCGAGCTGGCGAAAAACCCCGACCAGAGTCAAGAAATGGGAAAAAAGGGGCGAGAATATGCAGAAAAACATTTTGACCGTGTCAAAACCGCCGAGCAATTGGTTGAGATTTTAGAAAAGATGGTAAGACGAGATTAAGGAGATTGAACAAAATGAATAAAACTAAAAAATTTGCACTCTTTTTCTTGGTATTTTTTATTACGGCTTGCGGTGCAAAAGAAAATGCCTTAGGAAAAGAAGACTTTGGAAGGCAAGTTGAATTGCGTGAAGGTGAAAAGATTTTAATAACGCTTGATGCAAATCCTACTACTGGTTATCAATGGGAAATTGTTGAAATGGACAATTCTATTTTAAAACAGGTAGGAGAGGCAGAGTACGATGCTGATTCTCCAAAGTTAGTTGGCTCTGGTGGGGAAGAAAATTTCAGGTTTGAAGCTGTGGGTACAGGAGTTACTGATTTGCAGTTGATTTACCATCAGCCCTGGGAAACTGTCCCACCAGTAGATACCTTTTCGCTGACAATTGTGGTGAAATGAGTTTACAGAGAATATATGACTCCACTGCAATAACCGCATTTTAAAAAAAGCACCTTTTCTAGCAACCGATAAAAA
>CAZAWS010000108.1:0-6072 GCA_964488755.1 uncultured Anaerolineaceae bacterium
GAGGGCGTTTAGGTCTATTTCTTCTTTGGTTATTTTACAAATTGTTGGGAGGGGAGAAGGTTTCATGGGAAATGTTTAAATGTTTGAAAGTTGGAATGTTTGAAAGTTGAATGTTGGGATTTGGGTAGGTTTTTTTGTTCATCATTCAGTATTCATCATTTTGCATTTGCTTCACCCACCACTGCTTCACCCACCACTCACCGGTGGAAAAAGAGCGATCTCTGCTCCCTCGGGGATAATATCTTCATCGAAGGCAAATTCTTTGTTAATAGAAATAAGGGTGTGATGCAGAGACGCTTCTAGTGCAGGGATTTCGGCAATAAGTATATTTTTAAAATCAGCGATATTGGTTTCGTTGGGTAGCTCTAATTCCATCGTAGAACGTTTTGCGCGAGTGCGTAATGTAGCAAAGAAAAGAATTTTGATTTTGTTCATAAAGCCTTAAGCCTTCAATTTTGAACTTTCAGCATTAAAAACACCGCTTTTTCCACCGCGTTTTTCTACTAAACGGATATTTTGAATAATCATTGTTTTCTCTACAGCTTTTGCCATATCGTAAACAGTGAGTGCGGCAACTGAGACAGCGGTTAAGGCTTCCATTTCTACGCCGGTTTTGCCGCGCAAACGTGCTGAGGCGGTAATTTGCACACCGGGCAAATCTGCGTCTAAGTTGAGTTGCACGGAGATGTGCGTTAACAGCAGGGGGTGACATAGCGGTATCAAGTCTGATGTACGTTTGGCTCCGTTGATGCCGGCAATTTGCGCTACGGTTAAAACATCGCCTTTTTTCATATTCCCCTCGGTAATCAAATCAAAGGTCGCCTTTTTCATTTTGATTTCGCCGCGTGCCACGGCTACGCGTTCGGTATCGTCTTTTGTGCCCACGTCTACCATGTGGGCTTTGCCCGTTTCGTCTATGTGACTTAATTTTTTCATAAGCAGATTATACCGTAGCTTGGAGTGTGAGTGGCAAAAAAACGCAAATTAGAAAAAAGCGAAAAAATATGCAAGCTGTGGCAGGGAAAATACGGCAGTCTGTTATAATCGCTTTCTATGGTAATCAATATCGCTCAAACTCAAGCCGAAAAATATACCGTTAGTACACCTGTTTTCGAGGGACCGCTTGCGCTTTTACTCAACCTGATAGAAAGCGCAGAACTCGATATTACGAGCGTCTCTTTGGCGTTGGTCACAGACCAATACCTTGAGAGAATTCGAGAATTAGGTGATTTAGACGCAGAAGAAATATCGGCGTTTTTGGTGATTGCGGCGAAGCTGATTCAGATCAAATCAGAGGCATTATTGCCGCGTCCGCCCGTGCGAGAAATCGGTGAGGAAGACCCTGGTGAGGCTTTAGCGCGCCAATTGCGGCTTTATAAGAAGTTCAAAGAAATTGCGGTCTGGTTGAAGGCGCGTGATGCTGAAAATATGCACACTTATTTACGGGTTGCCGCGCCGCCTAAAATTGAGAGCCGCTTTGAAATGGGCGACCTAACGCTAGACGATTTACTCAACGCTGCTCAAAATATCTTTGCGCGTGAAGCTGAAAAAGCTGAGTTGGGAACGGTGATTCGCGCCCCTAAAGTGACTATTCGTGAGAAGGTTCATCATATTACCAAACTTCTTTCATCTGAAGAGCGGATGACTTTTCGGACAATGGTTGAGGGGGCAAAAAGCCGTATTGAGGTTGCCGTCACCTTTCTTGCTTTATTAGAGTTGGTCAAACGTTACCGCGTAAATGTGCAACAAGATACACTTTTTGGAGAGATTCGAGTGGAGAGAATGGGGGAGTTTGCAGAGGGCGAGGACTTTGAGTTAGAGTTTGAGTAGAGGAGACTTAAGACCTTAGCCATCAGATTTAAGCTTTAGGGCTAAAAACTTCAGAGCTATTATTGCGCCTAGACTGTCAATGATTACATCTCCCCAACTCGCATATCTTCCCGCTACAAAAGATTGATGGAATTCATCGCTCATTGCGTAGAGAAAAGCTAAAAGCCACGCTGTTTTCCATTTAGAAGTATCCAGTTGAAATGCGTATAAATATGCCAATGCTAATAATCCATATCCTAACGCGTGTCCGCCCTTCTTCACGAGCAAATCTGCCCAATCGAAAGAAGGCATCGAATCAGAGGGAATAGAAGAAAAGGCAAAAATGGCGAGCATCAACACAATTGCGGGTAGCCATGCAGGGGGGCGAAACGCCTTAATTATTTTCATCTCACTATTTTACTGCAACTTATTGTACAATCTATATTATGACTCAAAAAGAAACCCTCACCAGCCGGAAAAATCCGCTTATAAAAAAACTTCGTTCTCTTCAAGGACGCAAAGGGCGCACCCAAACAGGATTATTTCTTGTGGAGGGAATTCACCACGTTGGCGCGGCAGTAGAGGCAGATTGGGATGTGGAGGATATCATCTACGCCCCCGATCTTCTGACCAGCGATTACGCGCGTGACCTGATACTTGATACCGTTAAACGGGGCATCTCCTGCCAATCGGCATCTACCGATATATTCCGTTCTTTGGCAGGGAAAGAGAACCCCCAAGGGATTCTCGCCTCTGTGCATCAACGCCATTTGGCATTTGACGATTTTGATGATTTCAAGCGTGGCGTAGCAGTCGTTGCCCCTCAAGACCCCGGCAATCTCGGCACCATTCTTCGTACTCTTGATGCAGTTGGCGCAGATGGGCTAATTCTTCTTGACGGTGGCGTAGATTCATATCATCCCAAAGTGGTGCGTGCCAGCATGGGTGCGCTTTTTTGGAAGCCTGTTCTTCGAGTTGATTTTGAAGATTTTCTCGCGTGGAAAGAAGCACGCGCTTATCAGTTAATTGGTACTTCTGCACATGGAGAAAGACTTCCGAAGTCTTTCTCGCAGAAAAATGAGAACTGGATATTATTGCTTGGTAGCGAACAAAAGGGACTTTCTGCTGAGCAAATTTCTGCTTGTGATGCGTTGGTCTCTCTGCCTATGCGGGGGCGCGGCACTTCGCTTAATCTTGCCGTAGCGGCTGGGATTTTACTTTACGAGCTGATGGGGTAGAAGAGGCTGTTTTTCTCCACGCTAATGTTGAAGATCGGCACGCAAGCTCAGGGTCGCGCGAGTCTCGGCGCGTGGTATCCATCCCAAAGATTGCTTCAAAAAAATCGTTGACTTTCATTCTTCTTGTGCTATAATGCAGTTCGTTAAGCCCCTGTTGTTATTTAACGGGGTAAATTTTTGTTAAAAGCCAAACTTTCCCGCATTCAGGCGTTGGGACAAATTGTTCTCGCAGGCGATGCGGTAGAGTGAAGATTTGGAGAAAAATATGAAATATGCTATTGTTGAAAGTGGCGGCAAGCAATATAAAGCCGTCTTGGGTGAGACGATTGAAGTAGATCGTCTTGCAGATGAAGAGGGCGCAAGCATTGATTTGCCACGCGTTCTAATGGTTGTGGATGGCGATGAGTATCAAGTTGGCACCCCAGAAGTGGAAGGTGTGACGGTCAAGGCGACTGTGGCAGAACACTTTAAGGGACCGAAGATTATTATTTTCAAATATCATTCGTCAAAACGTTATCGGCTTAAAAAAGGTCATCGTCAGCAGTACACGCGTTTGGCGATTGAAGAGATTGCTTAGGAGTAAATCATGGCACATAAAAAAGGTGGCGGCTCAACGACTAATGGTCGTGACAGTAATTCAAAACGCTTGGGTGTTAAAAAATATGCAGGCGAGCATGTGATTTCGGGCAATATCTTGGTTCGTCAACGCGGAACAAAAATTAAACCCGGTAAAAATGTTGGCATGGGCAAAGATTACACTATTTTTTCTGTTATTGAAGGTGTAGTGATGTTCGATCAAAATCGCGGACGCAAGCGTATTAATGTTGTGCCGCTTGAAAGCTAGAAAGGAAAGATAATGAAACCCGATATTCATCCTAAATACTATCCAGAAGCTACAGTAACCTGCGTTTGTGGGGCAACTTGGCAAACTGGTTCTACAAAACCTGAAATCCGTACAGAAATTTGCTCAAATTGTCATCCTTTTTATACTGGCGATTTGCAACGTATTGTTGATACTGAAGGTCAGGTCGATCGCTTCTATAAACGTTTGCAGGCTCGTGAAGAGTATGTTGCAAATAAGACTGCCAAAGAACAGGCACGCGTTTCTCCTACTCGCTCAATTGATGAGTTAGGACTTTCAAAACGGGCAAATGATTCTTTGTTGAAAGCTGGCATTACCAATGTGGGCGATTTTATGAAGAAATACGAAGAAGGCGAGAAGGCTCTTTTGGCTATTTCTGGCTTTGGTCAAAAATCTTTGATTGATGCAAAGAAGGTTTTGCGCTCTATGGGATATGAACTTCCCGAAGTTGAATAAGTCTTAAGGCTTGCGCTAAATATAAACTCAGGTACACTTAATGGGCAGTGGCATTTTTGCTACTGCCCATTTTTTATTGGTAGATGTACTTTTTAAGTTTTAAGCGTTCAGACATAAAATATCAGACCTAAGTTTTTTCTGAAAAACGCGCTACTTTAAGCTTTTTAGACGCGTTTTTTAAGCAGGATTTGGGATTAGCGTTGTTTTTCATTTCTCTTTTGAGAAATTACGAATAGACGCTTGTTTGGGTGCTTCTGGACAAGTCTGAAGTCTAAGGTCTGAGACCTGAACGCTTACTGCAAGTTTCTCATTTTATATATTGTTTTTCAAGGAGCTTTATGAAACACACCAATGGTTCTTTAGAAGTTATCACCGGTTCAATGTTTTGCGGCAAAACGGATGAATTGATTCGCCGTTTGCGCCGTGCTACGATTGCGAAGCAAAAGGTGCAGGTTTTTAAGCCTGCAATTGATGTTCGTTATGCAGTAGAAAAAGTGACTTCTCATGCGGGGGCAGAGTTTGATGCAATTCCTGTTGAAAATAGCCGAGAGATTATAGAGCGTCTCGATGACGATGTCACCGTTGTCGCGATTGATGAAGCTCAATTTTTTGATGAGGATGTTGTTAATGTCGCTTGCGAGTTGGCAGAAAAAGGTTTGCGCGTTATCGCGGCGGGATTAGATACAGATTTCCGCGCTGAGCCTTTTGGTCCCATGCCCGCATTGATGGCAAAAGCCGAAGAAGTGCGTAAATTGCGTGCCATTTGCATGGTTTGTGGAGATGAAGCGAGCAGAACACAAAGACTGGTGAACGGTAAACCAGCCAAATACGATGACCCCATTGTTATCGTTGGGGCAGATGAGCTATATGAAGCGCGTTGTAGAAAGCATCATGAGGTGCCACGGGAATAAATGCGAAATGTAGAATGATGAATGGTGAATAGAGAGGCAAATAGGCAAGAGATTTGTAATTGCCCTTTCTAGCTTTTTAGAAAAGGAGTTTCCTATGTTGTGGGCAGATATTCGCAAAACTTATCCGAAACAATGGTTGGTGATAGAGGCATTAAAAGCGCGTACAAATACAGAGAGCCAACGTAAACTTGAGAAAATATCTGTAATCGAGACTTGCGAAAATGGCAATATAGCGATGAAACGTTATCGTGCTTTGCATCAGGAATACCCTCAGCGTGAATTCTATTTCGTGCATACCAGCCGTGAAAACTTGGATATAAAAGAACGTCAATGGGTAGGCATACGGAGAAATCATGCAGTTGCAGTTTAGAGACAATCTTCCTTTTTTAAGTTTAAAGGTCACTTACAACAGAAAAAGTATTGAAATCCCGCATGTGCTTGTTGATACGGGGTCAGCAAGCACGATATTCTCTGCTGATTATTTAGAGCAAATTGATATACAACCCTCGGTAGATGATGTTTTACATACCATTCGTGGTGTTGGTGGCATAGAAGTTGTATATCTCCGCAAAATTGATTTTTTGGAAGTGGGTAAATACAAAATGCCAAAATTTGAAGTAGAAGTTGGGGGCATGGATTATGGCTTCGATATCAACGGGATTTTGGGAATGGATTTTATGATAAAAGCAGGTGCTGTAATTAATTTAGAAGATATGACCATAAGTTTTTAAGCATGTCTCAAGGAGCAATAAATGGAAGACTATAAAAATTTTCTCAAAGAAGTCCTCATCACAAG
>CAZAWS010000109.1:0-6022 GCA_964488755.1 uncultured Anaerolineaceae bacterium
GATTAGAGATTAGAAAACCCTTCCTGTTTCCAAGTCCCTGGTTTACTGATTCCTGATGCACTATTTACGTTTTACCACTGAATATCTACAGGAGTTCCGATATCAACCCAATTATAGAGCAATTGTGCTTCATAAGAACCGAGAACAATACAACCATAAGAAATGGGGGTTCCTAAATAACCATCCCATAAAGTTGCGCCATTTGACATGATGGGGAGCGCGTGGATTCCGTTTTGCATTGAGCCTACCCAATAAATACCAAGCCAGGAGGGCATCCAAATATCCCAAGTTGCGCCATAGGCATTCGGGATTTTGTTCAGGATGCTAAAACTTCCTGTGGCGGTTGCGTTGTTCATCCCTGTTGAGGCAACGAAGCTATAAACGAGGGTATCTCCTTCATAGGCGTAAAGATGTTGGTCTGAAATATCAATAAGAACATATTTCCAACCGCCATAGCTATATTCTTCCTCTTCACCAGCTTCTTCAGCCGCTTTTTCAGCCGCTGTCGGGACAGGTTCTTTCGTGGGCACTAATGTCTCGGTGGGAATAGGCGTATTCGTTGGCGTTGAAGTTGCTAAAGGGGTATTGGTGGGCGTAAAAGTAGCTGTTGGGGAAGGCGTATAGGTTGGTTTATTCATCTCCGCTTCGCCCCAATGCTTTTGGCTAAAGGTTGCTGTGGGGGGAGCATTCATCGTAGCGGCAAATGTCGTAAATCTTGGCATTAATGCCCAAATAATAGAAGCAAAAAATATCGTTATCAATAAAACGAGCAAAGATTGTCGCCCAAAACGTGACTTTCCTTTCGATGCCACCGCCTGATTTGGCTGTGTCTCCGCAATAGGTTGAATGGGCAGAAGGGGAACGCCAACCACGATCGGCGTGCTTTTTGTTTTTCGTGTATCTTGTATCGCCTGAGTAGGTTGCGTTTTTTCTGCTTTCTTCTCTGTCTTGTCTAACACCGCAGACGATGTGCTTGGCGGTTTTTGCGGTGCTAATCTTTTCTTTGCCCAAGCCATCCCCTTTTGTGCCCGCTTGCTCTGCGGATTAATCGCTAAAGCGCGTTCCAAATAGTGGATACTCAACTGCGGGCGAGACGATGCCGCCGCTAAAAGCAACCATACATCTTCAAGATTGGGCGCAAGAGACGCGGCTTTTTCTGCCCAACGACGCGCAAGGTCTTTATCCCCTTTTTTCAGGGCAATGCGAGATCGTCTAATGGCTTCTTTTGCCGCGTAGCCTTTGTCGCTCATGGTGAAATAGCGGGGGTAGGTGGCGTAGTGGGTGCTGGTGTGGGCTTAACACTCTCGTTATTTACAAAACATTCAATCCCCTGCACAATCCCTTCGGCAACCAAATCTGTATCTTGAGTCAAAATATCTCGGTCGAGATTCATAAATCCCGTTTCAATAATTGCGGCAATGGTTGTTTTACTAATTTCAGAAAAAACATAATAATCAATCATGTCTGAAGTGATACTGCCCGAATGATAAGGCAATCCCGTTGCACTGCCATAACGGTCACGCAAACAGCCCGTTAGCCGTGCCGCGCGGGTTAAATCTTCCGTATCCATTGCTGCCGAGAGTTTAAAACCTGTTGCATTTTCGTCAATATAAACGCAAGAATCGTTATGAATAGAAACTAAGGCAACCGCATTATACCCATCCAGACGTGGGTCAAATTCTTTCAACAAATCAACCTGATACCCACTTGCTATCAATTTTTGCTGAACAAGAGTCGCTATTTTCAAATTTAGCTCTGCTTCTGTTAAAGTCACCTCACCATTGCCATCAAGGCATACAGCACCAGAATCGTTGCCCCAATGCCCAGAAACAATCCCAATACGCAATTGTGGATAATCTCCTCCACTTAGTGTGGGGTTTCCCTCTGGCTGGGCAGTAAGCATCATCGACATTTTTTCAGAAAGATTTCCAGAAAAAAGCCCGCTTGGTGTCCACGCGGTGAAGAGCGTTGCCATGAAAAAGGCGGCACCTAGCACCACCAAAAATATAAGGGGAGAAGGATTCTCTCTTTTTTTTGATTTTGAAGAGTGAGAACTTTTATTATCCAAAACTTTTTACTCCTAAAAAGACCAAGAAAACACACTAAATAGTACCTTAGGAACGAGAACTAAACAAGTTGCGGAAGCTAAGCTGAAAGTGACCCCAAAAAACAGGCTACTTCATAAGCTGTTTAGCCTTCAGCCCTTATTATACTAAAAAATACCAAGAAGCGATTTCGGATAAAAAAAGTATGATTTGAACTTGACGAGAGCTAAATCTGCATATATGATGAAGGAAAACAGACCTCTGTGCTCTAGCCGCTGTCCTCAGCGGCGTTTTCCTGAGAAGCCTGCGCTGGGGACAGCGCAGGGAGCGAGGTGAAAATAGACTTTTGCAAGAAGTCTAATATAGGATTATAAAACCGCTACGCCCTTGACCTAAACTTGGTTTCGCTATGGATACAAATAAACTCACGCTCGCAGAAAAAGAGACGCTATTAAAAATTGCTCGTCACGCCCTTGACGAAAAAATACGCGGAGAGAAACATCTCCCGTTAAGCGCGGCATCCCACGCAACGCCCCACCTCCAATCAGATGGCGCCACCTTCGTCACCCTTACCATTAATGGACAATTGCGTGGTTGCATCGGGACCTTAGAACCCTATCAGCCCCTCATTGACGATGTGCGTGAACATGCTATATCAGCGGCATTAAATGATTATCGTTTTCCTCAAGTTACCGCTGATGAGCTAGACCAAATCGAAATAGAAATCTCCCGCCTCACCGCCCCCACGCCATTAGCCTACACAGACGCAGATGATTTGATCGCGAAACTGCGCCCAAATATAGATGGCGTTGTACTGATAGATGGTCATCGGCGTGCCACCTTCTTGCCCCAAGTTTGGGAGCAACTGCCCAAAACGGAAGACTTCCTAAGCCATCTTTGTCAAAAAATGGGCGTAGCTGGTAATTTATGGAAAACCAAACCCCTAGATGTATTGATTTATCAGGTCGAAGAATTTAGCGAATAAGCAGTTTCTACCAGCCCCATTGCCGCGTGGTACTAATTAGGCAAAACCCATTCGGATTAAAACATCCTTTTTGAAAACGCTGTAAATATCTTAGGCACTTTAGGAATTAGCGGGGTGCGCTTAACGGCAACAAGAAAGGGACTCTGGCTAGTGTTTCAGGATAGATTGTTCTAGCTGTTTGTATAGGGTGGTTGGTCGCTACGCGACGCGTTCCTGTGGGGCAGAAAAAATGCTCACGTCAGAAGACGCTGATTGAGGGCAAGCAAGCATAAAATACGAACGAAACGCTCTATCGCTTGTGAACGAATGCTCTGTGATAAATTGGGTATTGTGAATTTGCCTTCTTTTAGCTAAACTTGAACTATGTCAAAAAACACATCACTCCAGACTGATACAAAAACACAAGAATCGCTTTCGCGCTTACGCAGATTGGTTGAGTTGAGCGTTACCTTGAACTCTACGCTCAATGTAAAAGATTTGCTCTCTCTCATTATTCGTACAGCGGCAGAAATTTTAGATTGTGAAGCCGCGTCTATTTTGCTTTATGATGAAAAGAAGGATGTGCTTTTTTTTGCTGCGTCAACGGGAGGAGATGCTGATAAATTGACGAAAGTCCCTGTGCCATTAAAAGGTAGTTTGGCGGGAACTATTTTTATGACAAATGAGCCGCTGGTAATTGATGAATTAAAAGATGACCCGCGCCATAATAAAAAGGCTTCAGCTTATATTGGCTTTGAGCCGCGTACGCTTTTGGGTGTTCCTTTGCAAATTCAGGAACGTACAATGGGTGTTTTGGAAGCATTGAATAAAAAAGGGGAGGGGTTCTCAGAATCGGATATTATTACATTGAGCGTGATTGCCTCTCATGCCGCGGTGGCAATCAATAATGCGCAGTTGGTGCAGGCACTTGAAAAAGCCTATGATGAAGTAAAAAAAGCGGACGAATTGAAAAGCACTTTTTTGTCTTTGGCTTCTCATGAGTTGCGTACGCCTTTGGGCATCATTATTGGGTATGCCACCTTTTTGGGGGAGGAAGAAGATAGTGAAACATCGGCACATGCAGAGCATGTTTTAACCGCGGCATTAAAAATGCGCACCTTGCTCGAAGATATGAATAACTTAACCATGCTTGAAAGTGAAGAATCTTCTTTCACACGTCAAAAAACAGTTATTCAAGAGGTATTGCAAAAATCAGCAGATGAGATAGAGGAACTTGCGCGGGGAAGAGAGCAAGAAATTATTTTTGATTTCCCCGAAAAAGCTATAGAGATTAAGTTAGATGCAAAGAAATTTAGTGCCGCAATTGTGAATATCTTGCATAACGCGATACGTTTTTCTCCCGAAAAAACAAAGATAGTTCTAGGCGTTGAAGAAAAAAATAAAGCACTTTTGTGTTGGATAAAAGACGAGGGGATTGGTATTCCTAAAGGAAAGTTGGAAAAAGTTTTTGATAAGTTTTATCAAGTTGAAAATCATAATGTGCGTCATTACGGCGGAATGGGCATTGGGCTAACCATTGCCGAAGGACTAATAGAGGCACAAGGTGGGCGGGTTTGGGCAGAAAGTGAGGGGGTAGGCAAAGGAGCGACTTTTAAGATTTTATTGCCCCTTTAGAGAAGAGTATTTCCATGAACTTCGATAGATGCTATTGAGTTTATATTGCGTTAGGAGAAAACATGAATATATTATTAACGTTTGTTTTTTTATCTGCATCTTTGGATTGGTATGCAGTTCATAAGGGATGGAAAAAACTAGAGTATTTTTTGAAACCAGCCACGATGGTCTTTCTTTTTATATTTCTTTTTCTTATGACAGGTTTTCAAGGTATAGCACTTTGGTTTGGAATAGGCATTCTTTTTTCTCTTGCTGGAGACGTTTTCTTGATGCTCCCTAAAGAGCAGTTTATCGCGGGGTTAGTATCGTTCCTCTTAGCGCATCTAGCATATATTATCGGGTTTAATCAAAGCTTCCCTCCTCTTGACGCTTTTGGCATAATCATGGCAATTATTTTAGGTATAGTCGCGGCGAGACTCTATCAATATATTGCTGCTGGATTGGTAAAGCAGGAGAAAGAATTTTTGCTAAAGCCAGTCCTGATCTATACTGGGGTGATTGCAATTATGCTTTTTTCTGCGTTATTGACTCTATCTCGCCCTGAGTGGGATTTTAGAGCGGCGATTACAGTTAGTGTTGGAGCGGCTCTATTTATGCTTTCGGATGCTATTTTAGCGTGGAATAAATTTGTTCAACCCATCAAAAACGGGCGCGTGATGAATATGGCAGCGTATCATCTGGGGCAAATTATTTTGATTTATGGGGTCGTGATGCACATTTAAGCATTTCTGAGATATACAAAAAATCCGCTAAACATTTTTTTCTTAGCAGGTTTGGATTTAAGAGAGTAATCTCTATTTTAATTTGAACTCAAACTTCTTTTTAAACTTATCAACTTTGGGCGCAACAATAGCACGACAATAAGGTTGATTCGGATTGGTCGCAAAATAATTTTGATGGTACTGCTCTGCTCTATAAAATTTCTCAAAGGGAAGAACTTCTGTCACGATAGGGTTTTTCCATTCCCCCGCTATTTCTTCTATAATTTTCTCAGCTTTTTCTTTTTGCTCCTCTGAGTGATAAAAAATGGCAGAGCGATATTGTGTCCCTACATCGGCACCTTGACGGTTGAGGGTGGTGGGGTTGTGGATGGAGAAAAAGACACGCAGTAAATCATCAAAAGATATGATTTCAGAATCAAAGCTGATTTGTACCACTTCGGCGTGCCCCGTTTCGCCCGTGCAAATGGCTTGATAGCCGGGATTTGGCGTGGTGCCGCCAGAATAACCGGATTCCACTTTAGCAACGCCCTTCAAATCAGCGTATACGGCTTCGAGACACCAAAAGCATCCACCAGCGAGGGTGGTCATTTCTTGAGACATGGGATTCTCCTTTAAGTGTGTAGGGGAAATGAGCGAGAAGCAAATTATACTGCAAG
>CAZAWS010000110.1:0-6014 GCA_964488755.1 uncultured Anaerolineaceae bacterium
CTGCCCTTCGGGCATCTCCCCCAAAATGGGGGAGAATTTCCCCTCTCCCGTTTTAGGAGAGGGATGACCTGAGCGTGGCGAAAGGTCAGGCGTTGTACTGAGTTTATCCAAAGTGTCAGGTAGCTAGAACTTTTATCAAATATCGGAGGAAGAATATGAATATCGTAGTTTTATTTAAAGGATTGGCGACTCTTTCGTGGTTTGCCGTTATCGGGATTGTTTTCGTTATAACGGCACGTGCCACGAGAAGACAGCCCACAAAGGGAATCGTAACCCTTGGGATTGGTGCTTTTATTTTCGCCATTGTCATTTCAATTATCAGCGCAGGGATTGTCTTCATTGAACCCCAAGAGCGCGCCGTTGTTGTTTCGCCTTATTCCTTCCGCGCACCAAAAGGATATCTTGAAGAGTCCTTTACTCCCGGTTTGCATTGGATTGTCCCCGGCGAAAATGTAGAACACTATGAGATTTCTCGCCAGACTTATACGATGTCTGCTGCATCAAGTGAAGGCAATCTCGTTGGCGATGATTCGATTCGGGCACGCACTAAAGATGGGCAAGAAGTATTTATTGATGCCTCAATCATTTATAAAGTAGACGAAACGAAAGTGACTGATCTTCATATTGCTTGGCAAGATCGCTACCGCAATGAACTTGTTCGCCCAACAGCGCGCGGCATTGTGCGTGATATAGCCTCTCAGTACGGAATTGAGGAAATTGTCAGTAGCCAACGAGAATCTTTAGAAATCGCGATCACCGAAGTAATGGAAGATAAATTTTTAGAAAACAACCTGATTCTGGTTGATTTCGTTCTGCGTGACATTCATTTTAGCGAAGAGTATGCCGTTGCAGTTGAGCAAAAACAAATTGCCGAACAGCAAGCTCAACAAGCTAAATTTGTGGTTGAATCGAAAAAGCAAGAAGCTGAGCAAGCTCGTCAAATAGCAGAAGGTGTCGCAGACGCCGCTGTCATCGCCGCACAGGGTGAAGCAGATGCTCGTCTTATCCAAGCCAAGGCTGAAGCCACCGCGTTGGAACTTATCAATAATGTCATTCAGGGCAAGCCTGACCTGCTTACATATCAATACATTAGCAAACTCGGACCAGAAATTGATGTGATGTTATTGCCAAACGATTCACCCTTCCTTTTCCCCTTGCCAGATATAGGCACCACAACACCTGTGCCAACTGTAGAGTAAATGGAAAATAAATTTTAGTTGAGAAAGTGGCAAGGGTTTAGTAAAATATCCCCTGCCACTTTTTTTATTTCAACTTCTCTACCGTACATCTTTAGAAGAAACTGCCTCAGATAGAAAAACTTACTACAGATAAACAGGATAAACGCTGATTTAAAGACTTTTTCTTTGTGCTAAGCTGAAAGCAAGAGCTGTTTTAGCCAGATAATTGCTGAAAGCAAGGTTTTCAAATGCGAAAAACATTTTCACGATATTCTTTTATAGCTTTTCATCAAGAAATATCCCATTTATCTGCATTCATCTGTGGTTAATTTTAGATGTACGGCAGATGAATTTCAACAAGCTAATTGGAGAACCCTATGCCCGATGCTGTAAAATCTACCGAGCAAAAAATTCGTCTCACCAGTCTCGCATCTTGTGCTGGTTGAGCGTCAAAATTAAGCGCAGATGCGCTGGCGCAGGTTCTGCGCCCTATTAAAAATATATACAAAGAAGAAAATTACCCTGATTTACTCGTAGGCATTGGCGACCCAGACGATGCCGCCGCGTGGAAAATAGACGATAAGCGCGCCCTAGTCGTCACCACCGACTTCTTTACCCCAGTCGTAGATGATGCCTACGAATATGGTGCAATCGCCGCCGCGAACAGCCTTTCGGATGTTTATGCAATGGGCGCAAAGCCTTTTCTCGCGCTCAATATCACTGCGCTCCCGCCAAAATTGCCCCCAGAAATCTCTAGTGAGATTTTGCGTGGCGGTGCCGAAAAGTCGCATGAAGCTGGCGTGGTCATTGCGGGCGGACACACCATCACAGATGAAGAGCCGAAATATGGCTTAGTAGTTTTGGGATTTGCCGATATCGACAAGATGATGACCAAAAGCGGCGCGAAAGTAGGGGATGCCCTTGTACTAAGCAAGCCAATTGGATTTGGAACCGCGACGACCGCGATAAAACAGCAGAAAGCTACCCCCGAACAGATTCGCGAAGTGGTGAGCTGGATGACGCGTCTCAACCGCACTGCCTCAGACATCGCCCTGGAATTTGGCATCCGCGGGGCGACAGACATCACCGGATTCAGCCTGCTCGGTCATGCCCACGAAATGGCAAACATCTCAGGCGTTGGCTTACGTTTCGATTACGCTAAAATCCCCATGCTTTCCTATGCTCGTGAATTCGCAGAAGAGTGGATATTCCCCGGTGGCTCATCTGATAATAGACTTTTCTTCGAGAAATATGTCAGCTTCGCAAAAAAAATAGATGAAGAGAGCCAAATGCTCCTCTTTGACGCACAAACCAGCGGCGGCTTACTTCTTTCGGTGCCCGCCGAAAAATTAGATAGCTTCATGGCGCGCGGCGAAGAACTCAACCAGCCCCTTTGGCATATCGGCGAAGTTATCTCAGGCGAAGGGATTTTAGTAGAGTAATGAGCGTAGAATGTTTTTTGTTCTACATTCCGCATTCTTCATTCTAACAAGTGGTATAATCTTGCCCCATAATGAGTAAAACAGAGAAAAAACCCAAAACTAAAATATGCCCAACTTGTGGCACTCGCCTTAGCGAAGACGCGAGCAAGTGTCTTGTTTGTGGTGAAAATTTTGATGCGCCAGAAAAAATAGCGCAAACCAAAAAGACCGTGCAAGGTAGCACAATGCCAAAAATTACCCTTAGCTTACCTATTGCATTGGGTCTTTTAGCTTTCTTTTTAATTGTAGGCGCGGCTACTGTCTTCTTCACTTTACAGGGGTCTGAGAAAATAGTGACGCCTACAGTTGTCCCATCGGCGACTGTTACGCTTACCATTACGCCAACGCCAACGCAGACAACCGCGGCAACGCCTTCTCCGACCATTACGCCGCAGCCACCTTTTGAATACACCGTGGCTACGGGCGATACTTGTGGCGGGATTGCCGTCACTTTTGGGGTTTCGGTACAGAGTATTATTATCCTCAATAACTTGCCCGCATCTTGTAATAACTTAACTGTTGGGCAAGTTTTGCAAGTTCCTTATCCGACTCCAACGCCTTTGCCGCCTCCAACTGTGACCTTAGAAGCTGGTGCAGCAACAGAAGAAGCCTGCGAAAAAGTATTGATTACCGTTCAAGAGAACGATACGCTTTCTAGCATTGCAGCGAATTACGCAGTGCCACAAGAAGCTATAAAAGCCTATAATGGCTTGAGTACCGACACCGTTTTCTTGGGGATGCAGATTCGAGTTCCGCTTTGTATGCGTGCGGCTACGCCAGGACCTACGCCAACCCCGACCACGCCGCCACCTTACCCGCCCCCCAACTTGCTCTTGCCTGCTGATGGGGCATCCTTTACTTTGGCAGATGATATTGTCACCCTTCAATGGTCTTCGATCGGCACCTTGCGAGACAACGAGGTTTACCGCGTCACTGTTGAAGATGTCACGGAAGGTGAAGGGCGCAAGCTAGTTGAATACGCGAACGACACGAAGTTCATCGTCCCGGTATCCTTCCGTCCCAAAGACAATCTGCCCCATGTTATGCGCTGGACAGTTACCACCGTCCGACAAGTTGGTTCTGACGAACAAGGCGATCCGATTTGGGAATCTGCTGGTGGAATTAGTTTTGGGCGAGTTTTCTCATGGACAGGTGCCGCACCAGAGGCAACACAGGCTCCCTAGTAGGATTGATTTTGCAGCAAAACCGTGATATATTGGCGGCATTAAATTCCAAAATTGAAAGCTGGAGAAGAAAATGCCTACATCCTATTTAACAAAAAATGGTTATATTAAATTGCAGCGCGAGCTTGATGAGTTGCGCTCTGTAAAAAGACAAGAAGTTGCCGAGCGTTTGCGTGAGGCGATGGAAGGCGGCGAGCTGATTGAGAACGCCGAGTTTGAAGCTGCAAAAAACGAGCAATCTTTTGTGGAAGGGCGTATCAGCGAATTGAAACAATTGCTCGCCAACGCGCATATTATTGATTATGACGACGAAGAAAGCGGGAAGTGTAAATATGCTCAAGTTGGCTCTACTGTTTTCTTGCGTGAAGATGGCGAAAAGAATTCAGACAAATATGTAATTGTCGGTGCCGCAGAAGCAGACCCGCGTAGCGGGTTGATTTCTAATGAATCGCCGATTGGTAAAGCTGTGCTGGGACATAAAGCTGGTGAAGAAATTGAAATTGAAACGCCCGCTGGCAAATTGAAGTTCAAAATTACAACAGTGAGATACGAATAAACTAGAGACTTAAGACTTTAGACCCAAGACCTAAGACTTTTGCTTGATAGTCTTAGGTCTTATTTCTTAATTTTATTTAGAAAGGGATAATCATGACTGAATATACAAAGCTAGAAGAAATTCGCCTTGAAAAAATAGAGGCTTTGCGCACAATGGGAATTGAGACTTACCCCACTCGCGCAGAGCGGACGCATACCAGTGCAGAAGTGGTTGAAGCCTTTGAGAAGACAGAAGCAAAGGAAGGCGATTCTGCTGGAGGCGAAGAAGAGATTAAAGCGATTTTGGTTGGGCGGCTTCGTTCTGCGCGTAATTTAGGGAAAATCTCTTTTGCTCATATTGAAGATGGTGCTGGGAGAGTGCAACTTTTTTTCCGTGTAAATGATATTGGCAAAGAAAAATTAGATTTCTTCGCGAAGTTCTTTGATTTAGGTGATTTCATCCAAGCCGAGGGGATTATGTTCCGCACCCGCACCGGCGAGGTGACCTTGCGCGTGAGCGATTTCAAATTGCTCGCCAAAGCCGTCACCCCGCTTCCCGCCGCAAAAGATGAAACCCTCGAAGATGGGACGATTGTTCAGCACGCCGCACTCGAAGATGTGCAGTTGCGCGCTAGACAACGCTATGCAGATTTAGCCGTTAACCTTGATACGCGTGAAACCTTTCGTAAACGTGCCGCAATTACGCGCTCCTTGCGTGACTTTTTAGATGAACGAGATTTTCTCGAAGTCGAAACGCCGATTTTACAACCCATTTATGGCGGTGCTGCGGCACAGCCTTTTACGACTCATCATAACCAACTTAAACAAGAGTTATATTTACGAATTTCATTTGAACTTTATCTAAAACGCCTTT
This sequence comes from uncultured Anaerolineaceae bacterium, assembly GCA_964488755.1. GTDB lineage: Bacteria > Chloroflexota > Anaerolineae > Anaerolineales > Villigracilaceae > Desulfolinea. The sequence continues at coordinate 5,252 of CAZAWS010000110.1, forward strand.
TGGTTGGGAACTTAGAGCGTGTTTACGAAATTGGACGCGATTTTCGTAACGAAGGCGTTTCTTATAAGCACAACCCTGAATTCACCCAACTTGAATTCTATTGGGCGTATGCCGATTATTTGCAAGTGATGGAATTGACCGAGCAAATGGTAGCCTATGCCGCAGAAAAAGCGACAGGTTCCGCAAAGGTCACCTATCAAGGTCAAGAAATTGATTTTACGCCCCCATGGAATCGTTTGGAAATGCGACAAGGTTTACTAGATGAATGTGGCGTTGATATTAATGAATATCGTGACGCGGAAACGTTGAGCAACGCGCTCAAAGAAAAGGGCATTGAACATCCCGCTGATATGCAGCGTGGAAAATTAATCGGCTGGATGGTAGATGAGTACCTCGAAGCGAAGATGATACAGCCCACTTTCCTCTATAACTATCCCCGTGAAATTTCACCCCTTGCTAAATCTATTCCCGGCGACCCGCAAACCGTAGAGCGTTTTGAAGGTTTTGTAGCTGGCATGGAACTTTGCAATGCCTTTACCGAACTTAACGATCCCCTCGATCAAGAACAACGCTTCTTAGAAATGGGGCGCGATTATGACGATGGCGACGAAGAACAACACCCTATGGATGAAGATTACCTCCGCGCCATGCGCTATGGGATGCCTCCCTGTGGTGGTTTCGGTATGGGGGTAGATCGTTTGGTGATGTTACTCACAGATAAACATTCTATTCGTGAAGTTTTGTTTTTCCCCCACTTGCGGGC
>CAZAWS010000111.1:0-2161 GCA_964488755.1 uncultured Anaerolineaceae bacterium
ATCGTTACGCCTAATTCTTTCTTATCATTCGAGGTACAATAGTTTTGCAAGATTTAATGGTTTCTATAATTTTTTCGGTTTCGGAGGGTTTATGTTGCTTTCAAGAAAATCAAAGCTTTTTGGGGTTCTAGCATTAGGGATATTTTCCTTCGCTTGCCAGCTCTCACCTTTTGACGCGCCAGAAACCGAAACACCAACCGCTTCTTTTACAACACCAATTCCAGCAACCATTCCTACAATCATTCCCCCATCGCAACCTTTACGTTCTCTAAATATCTGTCTTGGGCAAGAGCCAAATACCCTCTATATTAACGATGACCCTAATCCCGCCGCACTAAGTGTCCTTGAAGCGATTTATGACGGACCTCTCGATAGCCGTAACTATAGTTACCAACCTGTTATTCTTCAAAAAATACCATCCTTTGAAAATGGCGATATGCGCCTCGAATCCATCCCCGTTGAAGCAGGGGACCTGGTCGTAGATTTTGAAGGCAATCTGGTCGAGCTGGTCGAAGGAACGCGCGTTTACTCTTCTGATTGTCAGGAAGAAATCTGCATCACCACATTTAAAGAAGATATTCCCTTGAACATGAATCAAATGGTCGTTCATTTCAACTTTTTGCCCAACCTGCGCTGGGCTGATGGTGCCTCACTAACTTCTGATGATTCTGTCTATGCCTTTGATCTTGCTCTTGCAAATAAAAACCCCGCCGATAAATACCTGCTAGAAAGAACAGCCTCTTACGAAGTCGTAGACGAACTCACAACCGCTTGGCGGGGATTACCCGGTTATAGAGACAATAGTTATATGACAAACTTCTGGCTCCCTTTGCCTTACCATGTATGGAGCGAATTCTCTCCCGCCGAATTAGCCGATGCCGACATAGCCGCGCGTTTCCCCATTGGTTGGGGAGCTTTTGTTATTGATGAATGGATTCAAGGTGAAAGTATTACACTTGTCAAAAATCCGCTTTATCATAGAGCATCAGAAGGTTTCCCCAAACTGGACATAATCACATTTCGCTTTGTTGCAAGCCCCGATATTGCCATCGCCGCTTTAGTAAATGGGCAATGCGACCTCCTTGACCCCAGCATCTCTTTTGATAGACAAGTAGATCTTCTTCAAGAACTCGAAGAAACAAAAGAAATTCAATTTTATGCCACCGAAAAAAAATCTTTAGAAAACCTTTATATTGGCATTAATCCTGCCGGCTACGATGATGGCAGAATCTCTAGCACTGACCGCCCCGAATTTTTTAGTGATCCGCTCACTAGGCAAGCCCTTGCACTATGCCTTGACCGCCAAGAAGTCGTTGACACCGTATTGCATGGTTTTTCTACCGTTCCCGATAGCTACATTCCCAGCGCGCACCCACTATACACATCAGATATCGCCCTCTATTCTTATAGCTCCAACAAAGGGAGTATTTTATTAAACGATATTGGCTGGAAAGATATAGACAACGACCCCACCACCCCGCGCACTGCCTATAATGTAAAAAATGTTCCCGTAGACACCCCCCTCATCCTTGATTACATCACCACCAACTCACTTCAACGCAGACAAGTAAGCGAAATTTTAGCGCAATCTTTACGAAGCTGTGGCATTGGCATTAATTTACACTATCTTCCCCCAGAAGAATTCTACGCCCCCGGTCCCGAAGGCATTCTCTTCGGGCGCAACTTTGACCTTGCTCAATTTGGGATGGGCACCGAGAGCCTCGTGCCCCACTGTGAGTGGTTTAGCTCAGCATCAATCCCCAATTCAAACAACGATTGGTTCGGTGAAAACCTGAGCGGATTTAGCAATAGCACTTACGATAAAGCTTGCAAAAAAGCAAACTTCACACTGCCAAACGCACAAGACTTTGAGGCAAATTATCAAGAAACCCTTCGTATTTACGCCGAAGAACTGCCCTCCATTCCCCTTTTTGCTTACCCCCAAGTTTCTGCATCTCATATAGATTTAAGCGGTTTTTCTCTTGACCCTAGCGCACAGAACTGGTTGTGGAATATCGAAGAACTTTATATTGTGGGGCAATCTCAACCCGTTGTTACCAATACCCCCGCCCCAACAATGACATTAACACCAAACCCATCTTCCCCTGCGCCTACAAATACGGCTACACCATCTTCCTCTACACCCACAAATACGGCTACA
>CAZAWS010000111.1:2261-6011 GCA_964488755.1 uncultured Anaerolineaceae bacterium
CCGAAGATTCTTATCCTAACCCTACACCCGATTAAGGATAGCTCACCCCTTTGTGATAACCAGATCAGTTATTTAAACGCGCGTGACCTCAACTTGAGTGCTGATTATTCAACATTACACAGACGTAAACGAAGCGCACAGAAAGGTTCACGCAAAATATCACGTTCAGGTTTCAGCACCCAAGCTAAAAACGCGAGCGTCTCGGCACGTCATCATAAGTATCTTTGCATACGCTCATATACCATTCCAAAAAAGCGGTATAATCTTCCCCCGATATGATGAAGCGAAAAGAAAAATCCCCTGAAGATTTAAGTATCAGCGAGCTACGCCGTTTGTTGATGGACAAGCGGCGCAATGTGCGTCAGGAGCGATTGGATACTTACCGCAAAACGGGACGTGTAGTTCAGCTTGCGTCACAAGAGTTGAGCTTTCGCCCCATTATCGAGACAAACGCGGACGATGAACTTGATACCGCTAAAAAAGAATCTCCCCGAAAAAAGAGCTGGGGGGAGCGTCTCCTACTTGGCGTGGAGGTGATTGCCGTTATCGGGCTTTTCGCCATCATCCTGAACGGATTTGGCATTTTGCGCAACCTAAACGCGGAGTTTGCCTCCGCCCTCGAACAGCCCACTATGGCACCCACGCCTTTGGTCATGGCTGTTGTCCTCCCTTCTGGGCACACCCCGCCCGTAGACGGCGTATCTAAGCCGAACGAAGCAGAGATTCCTAGCCATCTTCGCCCAATGGTGCAATCTATCAAAGATTTACCCATTCCACCTGCCAGCCCAGAGCAAGCAATTCGCATCCAAATCCCCGCCCTAAACGTGGATGCCCCCATTGTTCAAGGCGATGGCTGGGAACAGTTAAAAAAGGGCATTGGTCAGCACATCGGCTCACCAAATCCCGGCGAAACAGGGAATATGGTTTTTTCGGCACATAATGACGTTTATGGTGAAATTTTTCGTTATTTAGATCAATTGCAACCCGGAGACGAAATACTCGTCTTTACGCAACAGAGGCAGTATACTTATATAGTCAACGGCACACAAATTGTAGAGCCGACACAAGTTGAGGTTATGGCAAGTACCAATATGCCAACGACAACATTGATTTCTTGTTATCCTTATTTGAAGGATAAACAAAGAATCGTAGTTTTTGCAGATTTACAAAATTAGAAATTAGACCAAAGACCTAAAGGCAAGTTTTTACTGAAGTCCGAAGTCTCTCAAAAAAAAAGGAGAAAAAAATGGCTAAGAGAAGTAGAAGTAGAAATTCAAATCGCAGAGCACGCACAACAGAGGAATTCAATCCTGATTACACTGACATCAAAAACGATCTCAAACAAATTGGAACTTTGGCTGGTATCTTCCTTGTTATTTTAGTTGCATTGTCTTTTATTCTACAGTAAAGTCTATTGAAAACAGACCAGAAGAATTCGCCCCCTTGAAGGGATCGAGTTCTTCTCGCCGCTGAAATTTTATTTTGATAACATCTACTAATGAATATATGTTGAGGTGAACAGAACTCCCTTATCACCCCCTTAAACTCCATGAATAAAAACACTTTCGATATTATTATCTTAATTGGTCGGCCCGCTTCTGGCAAAAGCGAAATAATTGCTCATCTCAAAGATTGTCAAGACGAAAAACGATGTGAAAACTTTCACATCGCCAAACTTGATTTTTTAGATGATTTCCCGATGCTCTGGACGTGGTTTGAAGAAGACCATATCCTTGAAAATATCTTAGGAAAACCACGCTTACATACTGATTCTGATGGTTATTTTAAAGACAATTATCTTTGGCATTTGCTGATAGAACGCTTCAATCTCGAATACCCTAAACGCCTGCGAAAAGAGAGCTATCACGATGAGAACACCCTCATTATTGAGTTTTCTCGCGGTAGTGAACATGGCGGGTATATCGAAGCCTTCAAGCATTTGAGCGAAGATATTTTAAAGCGCGCCGCTATAGTTTATGTCAATATCCCCTATGAAGCATCACTACAAAAAAATCGCCGCCGTTTTAACCCTAACCGACCAGATAGCATTCTTGAACATGGACTTCCTGATGAAAAGCTAGAACGTCTTTATAAAGAAGTTGATTGGGAGGCGTTCAGCAAAGCAGATGCAGAATTTATCGAAATTCAAGGGATAAAAGTGCCTTATGCAATCTTTGAAAACGAAGATGACGTGACCACCAATACCCCATCCTTGCTTGCAGAACGCCTCGAAGATGTGCTTACAAAGCTGTGGGCTTTGAAGACGAATTAGTTTCCGCCAAGCGTTGGCTTCATCCTAAAAACAAGAAGAAGCACAAATTCTGTTACTAGCTGTTTTCAACTTCTATGATAAATGCTACCCTTATTTATCACAGAACAAAAGATTTTCTTTGTATGCTCTATGGAAACATACTAATTCACGTTAAGCCAGAGTAAACCATCTCCAAAATAAGTGAACGGGAGCAGGAAAATGGAATTCAATTGGACAACAATCGGTATTTTCGTTGCTGTTTGGCTTGTAGGCTATTTATTGGGATTACTAGAAGCTGCAATAAAAAACGACAAAAAGGAAACAGAAGAAAAAAACGCTATTGAGGGAGAAGAATTAGAAGAAGGCGTAGCCTCCACTACAATTAGCTCGAAAGCAAAAGAGTTTGAGCCAGAAGTTTTAGCCGTATTTGAGCGCATGTCTGGCGCATTGAAGATTCGCTTAGACGGGGAGATGATTGAATATAAATCTGACCTCATACCTGCACAACGGGAGCGTTTGTTAGCTTTAGTTGTGTCTTTGCGCCCTTGGTTAGAAGGAGCAAAGACTGTCGAACCCGTTGCCCCTCCTCCTGTTGAGGTTAAAGTCTCGGCACCCCCAAAACCCGCCCCCCAAGTAAACCTTGTACTTAATTCTGACACAGATGTTTCTTCTTTTAGCCATTTAAGTATGGTGGAGCAAATTGATCGCGTGTTACAAAAAAAACTAGAAAGACACCCTCTGAATAAACGCGGCATTTCATTAGGCTCTGCGCTTGATGGCAGCTTGCTCGTAAAGGTGGGGTTGGATAAATACAACAGTGTTGAAGAAGTGCCAGAGCAAGAAATTCAAGATATTATCCGCGAAGCAATTGCCGAATGGGACGCAAAGGTTCTCCCAAGCTAAAAACGACAAGGAAAAATTGGCTATTCCCGTAGGTTATTTAATTGTAAGCATTCAGCCATATTAAGACTAAGCCTTGAGTTTTCAACGCAAATGTCGCTACGCTATACGCGAATGAGCGAATGACGCGAATTTTTAATGTTTGTGCTGTGTTTTTTCAGAAAGTTCATACGTTTTTGTCATCTTTGCACAAAAAAAGGTTTTTAAAATCCGTGAAATTCTGTCTGATCCGTAAAATCCGCGTTCTGTTTTGATCCCCCTGAACGCTTACATTTAATTTTCAGATTGGGATAAGGATTATCGAAAGAATGATAAATAATGCCCATTCAATTACGGCATTTCCTTTGCTTTTACTGCTAAAACAAAACTATCATGTGGCTAATAATTTATGAAAATGTATCCCCCCATATTAAGGAGGTTCGTATGAAAAAGCAAATTATCATGTTGATAGTCGTTATTTTACTTGGATTGGTTTTAGTTTCTTGCGCCAGTGCTACCCCAGCTCCAGAAAGCGAAGAGACAAGAGAATCAGAAAAAGTAGAAGCTGTGCCAACTGCCCCACCCACTAAGATTCCCACTGAGCCAACTGCCACGCCGCT
>CAZAWS010000112.1:0-5997 GCA_964488755.1 uncultured Anaerolineaceae bacterium
AGTTGATAGGTTTTTTCTAGGATGAAGGATTTCGTGACGACCTTGCCCCCAGCTTGAGTGCCGACCATCAACATCTTCTTGATGTAAACAGTACTATCCCAAAATTGCTCTAGCCGCTATCCCCAGCGGCGGGTTTTGAAAAAACTGTTTCTACCGGATTTGGTGGTTATGGTTTTTTTTAAGGCGAAAATCATCCGTTTTGCCCTCGTAGTAACCGCTTTAGCGGTTATTTATGTGCCAAATAAGGGCTAAAGCCCTTATTACGAGGGGATTTTGGACTTTTCTGAGCTAAACCACAAAATCTGTTAGAACCAGAGAAAAAACAATGACAAAAAAAACTTTCTGGCTACTTTTTATTCTGACGATAGGCTTAGCGAGTTGCACATCCACCGCGCCAGCCGAAACAACGCGTCCAAGCACAGAGCAAGCCCAAATCACGCTTGAGCCGACCGCGCTTCCCACCCTCACACCCGTCCCAACATCCTACCCCAACACACTTTTTGTAGATGCGGCGCAAAGTCGCGGTCCCATCAGCCCTTATGTTTATGGCGCAAGTTATGGTCCTTGGGTGACGGTCACGGTAGAGATGCAGCCCCTCGCTGAAGAATCGGGAGTCACTTATTTGCGCTATCCTGGCGGCGAGTGGGGCGACCAAAATAATCTCACCGAGTTACATATAGACCGCTTTGTCGCTTATTCCCGCAATTTGGGTGCAGAACCGAAAATCAATGTCCGTATGCCCGGCGGTACCCCCGAACAAGCGGCAGAATTAGTGCGCTATGCTAATGTGGAAAATGATTACGACATCCGCTATTGGAGCATTGGGAATGAGCCGAATTTATACACCGCCTACACGATGTACGAAGATTTTGACACCGTGCGTTATAACGAAGTTTGGCGGGATTTTGCAACTGCGATGCGCGCAGTAGATGAGGATATTATTTTAATAGGTCCTGGTATCTCCCAATATACTGGCGAAGCGGACGTGGACCCCCGCGATAGTGCTGGCATAGACTGGATGCGCGCTTTTCTACTTGCCAACGGCGACCTCGTAGACATTGTGGGTATTCATCGTTATCCTTTTCCGACAAATATGGCAGGGGCAACCCAAAGCATTGCCGACCTGCGCGAAAATACCAAAGAGTGGGACGGTATTATTCCCCGTTTGCGTGCCACCATTCGGGAAACAACGGGAAAAGATTTGCCAATTGCGGTTAGCGAAATCAACTCCGATTGGACACATGCCACCGGCGGCGATTCGACCACCGATTCTTATTACAACGCGATTTGGTGGGGAGATGTTCTAGGGCGATTAATTACTCAAAAAGTAGATATTGTGGCTTATTTTTTGCTCACCAGCCCCACCAGCGGAGGCGGTTATGGTTTGTTGGCGCGCTATGAACCGCGCCCGACTTATTTTACCTATCAGCTTTATCAACAATTTGGCGAGGAACTTCTTTACTCTTCCTCTGATATTCCGGATGTCTCTATTTATGCCGCTCGCCGAGAAGATGGGGCATTAACAATCATGGTCATTAATCTCGGCGATGATGAGAAAAGTGTCCCCTTAGAAATTAATAATTTCCCTATAGAAAACCCCGCAGAAGTATGGCAATTAGCCCCTGCGCATCAGGCAGAGCATCTTGGGACAGAAGTTTTAGGCGATAGCGTAACTTTGCCCGGGCAGTCGATGACACTCTATATTATTGAAAAATAACAAAACTCAAACTTTTCGGATTGGCGCGAGTTTTTAGATTAAATACCGAGGAGCAAAAATGACAAATTTAAAATTTCCAAAAAACTTTATCTGGGGCACTGCAACATCCTCTTATCAAATTGAAGGCGCGTGGAATGAAGACGGCAAAGGCGAATCGATTTGGGATCGTTTTAGCCATACACCTGAGAAAATCAAAGATGCTTCAAGCGGAGATGTAGCCTGCGATCATTATCACCGCTATCAAGAAGATGTAGACCTAATGAAATCTTTAGGGATGCAAGCCTATAGATTCTCTATCGCTTGGGCGCGGATTTTTCCTGATGGGCGTGGTGAAGTTAACCAAGCAGGGCTAGATTTTTATGATAATTTGGTAGATGCCCTTTTAGACGCAGGAATTCGTCCTTTTGTGACGCTATATCATTGGGATTTGCCTCAGGCACTCCAAGATGAAGGTGGCTGGGAAAATCGTGCCATTGTAGATGCGTTTGCAGAATATGCCGATGTGGTCAGCAAAAGATTAGGGGACCGCGTTAAAGACTGGATTACGCATAACGAACCCTGGGTGGCGGCGTATATCGGGAACGCTTGGGGTGTCCACGCGCCGGGCAAGACTGAGTATAAGTCCGCTTTACGGGTGGCGCACCACCTGCTTCTTTCGCACGGCGCGGCGGTTCCCATCATCCGAAAAAATAGCGCAGATTCTCAAGTCGGCATTACTTTAAATCTGACAGTTGCTGACCCCGCCGACCCTGAAAATCCCGCTGATTGGGATGCGGCTCGACAAATGGATGGCTTTATGAATCGTTGGTTTTTAGACCCGCTTTATGGTCGTCATTATCCCGCTGATATGGTGGCGAGTTTTGATACAGCATATCCCGATAGCATTAATTTTATTGAAGAGGGTGATTTGGAGACGATTGCCGCCCCCACTGATTTCTTGGGTGTGAATTACTATACTCGCGCGGTGGTCAGGGCGACCGAGGGTGTGATGCCAGAGCAAGTCAAAGTGGAAACTTCGGATTATACTGATATGAATTGGGAAATTCACCCGGTTTCGCTAACTGAGCTTCTCAACCGCTTATATTATGATTATCGCCCTCGCAAAATCTATATTACCGAAAATGGTGCCAGTTACGCTACTGCGCCAAACAAAGAAGGGCGCGTAGAAGATACAAAACGGCTTGAATTTCTACAGGGGCATTTTAATGCGGCGCATCGTGCTCTTCAAGATGGCGTGCCTTTGGCGGGCTATTTTGTTTGGTCTTTTATGGACAACTTTGAATGGGGCGAAGGCTACGGAGAACGCTTTGGCATCACTTGGGTCGATTTTGATACGCAAGAACGCATCCCCAAAGATAGCGCGTTGTGGTATAGCAAAGTGATTGAAGCAAATGGACTTAGAGACTCGTAAAACGTATTTCGTATTGCGTAAAAAACAAAAAAGTTTCTAGCGATATGACACTTTTGTTTTGCAGGTGGATGAGTAGCTCCGAATGCTTTTTCGGAGCGTATCGAAGCCACGAAAAAGACGATTTTATACTAATTGTTGGTTTCGATAAAAAACAAAAAAACCTCGTTCATCACGAGGTTTTTTGCGTTTTTAGGGGGCACGCGTATCAAGCCACAGGCACGGCATCCGTTTCTTTAGCGGAAGCAAGTTGCTTAACAAGGACGATTTCTCCCTCTTCATCCAAATCTACAAGAATGTGGTCTCCATCTGTAAATTCTTCAGCGAGGAGGGCATCCGAGAGGGAATCTTCCACTTCTTGTTGAATAACGCGTTTTAGTGGGCGTGCGCCAAATTCAGGGTCGTAGCCAAGTTCGCCGAGATGGGTGAGGGCGTCTTGGGTTGCTTCCAAAACCAGACCATGTTCAACGAGGCGGGCGGTCACTTTAGCCAACTCGAGTGTAACAATTTTTTGAATATCTTCTTCGTTGAGAGAGCGGAAAACGACCACACCATCGAGCCTGTTGATGAACTCAGGACGAAATTCTCGCTTGAGTGTTTTGGTGAGTTTTTTACGCATATCTTCATAAGAAAGACGTTCTTCGGTTGTTTTATCTTGTTTGAGTTGGAAGCCGAGCGAACTTTGCTTCTTAATCATATCCGCACCAACATTGGAAGTCATTACAATAATGGCGTTGCTAAAATCGACTTTGCGCCCGCGTGCATCGGAGAGATGGCCTTCTTCCATAATTTGGAGAAGCATATTATGCACTTCACCGTGTGCTTTTTCAACCTCATCAAAGACGACAATTGAATAAGGTCGCCTGCGCAGGGCTTCGGTAAGTTGACCGGCATCATCGTAGCCGATATAGCCGGGAGGGGCACCCACGAGCCTGCTGGCAGAGTGTTTTTCCATAAATTCCGACATATCAAGCTGAATGGCGGCATCTTCACTGCCAAACATGAATTTGGCGAGTGCTTTGGTGAGTTCTGTTTTGCCAACACCGGTAGGTCCTAAGAACATGAGTGTGCCAATCGGTTTTTCGGGAGATTTTAACCCCGCACGGGCGCGGCGCACTGAACGAGCGATAATGCCTATGGCTTCTTCTTGCCCGATAATGTGCTGGCTCAATTCATCTTCCATTTGTAGCAGGCGTTCAGATTCTTCTTGCGCCAATTGCATGAGGGGAATGCCCGTCCACATCGAAACCATTTCGGCGATGTCTTCTTCATTCACCACGGGGCAGGTTGCTCTATCCCAGCCTGTGCGTAGTTTTTCTATTTTTTCTTCAATTATAGCCAAGCTGGTATCAAAGGCATTAACTTCATTCTCATTACCTTCTTCATGCGCTAAATTGCGTTCTTCGCGCATCTTACGTTGCGTTGTGTAGAGTGCTTTCGCTTCTTTTGCCGCGGGAGATTTATACATCCGCACCCGCGAGGAAGATTCATCAATTAGGTCAATGGCTTTGTCGGGGAGAAAACGCTCTGAGATATAACGTGACGAGAGCTGGGTTGCCGCTGTAAGCGCATCATCGGAGATGACCAAATGGTGATGCTCCTCGTACATTTTACGAATGCCCTTAAGAATTTCAACGGTTTCCTCTTCTGAGGGTTCTTCGACCAAAACCGATTGGAAACGGCGTTCGAGTGCTGCATCTGATTCGATGCTTTTTCGGTATTCGTCCATTGTGGTTGCGCCAATCACTTGCAATTCTCCACGTGAGAGTGCGGGCTTAAGGATATTTGCCGCATCTACCGCAGAGCCGGCAGAGCCAGCCCCAACCAACATGTGAACTTCATCTATAAAGAGAATTGCCCCCGACTTTTTCAATTCCTCAATCACACGCTTAAGCCTTTCTTCAAATTGACCACGATACATTGTGCCAGCAACCAAAGAACCTACATCAAGTTGCAAAACTTTTTTCTTCATTAAAGGGGCGGGTACGTCGCCTTCGATAATGCGTTGGGCAAGTCCTTCTACAATAGCGGTTTTGCCAACGCCTGGTTCACCAATCAGCGCAGGATTATTTTTCGTGCGGCGCGCTAAAATTTGAATAACACGCTCAATTTCATTTTGTCTGCCAATAACGGGGTCGAGTTTCTTATCTTCAGCCGAGGCAGTTAAGTCCGTAGCAAGTTGGTCTATTAGAGGTGTTTTTTTCTTCTTGACTTTTGTCCCGCCACCCGCAAGTTGTTTTTGTCTCCCCGGCGATGAAGTCGCAGAAGGCGTACCCTCATCCAAAATTCGCCGTACCTGTTTACGAATTTGCTCAGCGGTTAAGCCCACTTTGTCAAAAATCAGCTTCACCTTCCCTTCACTTTTTGTGAGGGCAAGCAAAAGATGTTCCGTGCCAATATAATGATGTCCGATAGAGCGTGCTTCTTCAATAGCAAATTCAAGCACTTGTTGAGCATCGGGCGCAAGGCTAAGTTTTCCGTGGGCGGGTTTGGTGGGGTAGTCTTTATTAACGCGTTGGATAATTTCTCGAACGCGCTTCGCATCCAAGCCTAATTCATTTAACGCACGCCCTGCCACACCGCCACCCTCAACGAGTAAACCGAGCAGTAAGTATTCTGTTCCAAGATTTTCTTTGCGATCTTTCTCCGCCTCAAGATGTGCAAGGCTAAGTGATCGGCGAGCACGCTGAGTAAAGCGTTCCATGCTTGCCATAATAAACTCCTAATTTTGATAATTTCCCTTTGAGTATACCAAAAAGGCTAAGAAGTAATTATAGGAATATGATTAACGGAGTGTGCCAACGAATCGTGGGGATAAAGAGGCCTCACGATTTATTGGGTAATTTCTTGTCCGTCCCCCTCTGTCCTACGG
>CAZAWS010000113.1:0-5993 GCA_964488755.1 uncultured Anaerolineaceae bacterium
AACTCATACGTTTTTGTCATCTTTGTACAAAAAAAGTTTTTAAAATCCGCGAAAACCTGTCTGATCCGTAAAATCCGCGTTCTATCTTGAGTCCCCTGAACGCTTACCTCTGATTTTCTAAATACTGCTTTTCTGAACACTGATATACTTAAGGGTGAAGACTAAATGATTCCTATTCATCTGATGCGCTATTCAATTTACACTATTCATAAATACTGATCTCTTACTAAGTCCTTACTTCACTATGAAAACTTTTCTCTCTACCATTCTAGGTATTTTGATTGGGCTTTTCCTTGCGGCGGCAATTTGGAATACCGCTCGCCAGCCAACGGGGGTGCCTGTAGAGCTTCACCCACCGCCTACGCAGATGCCCATTTCTGTGCATGTGACTGGCTCAGTTGTTGCGCCGGGGATATACGATTTGCCCGAAGGCAGTCGCATGGCAGATGCAATTGATGCGGCAGGTGGTTTTCTTCCCATTGCCGATCAAGAGCAAATTAACCTTGTTGCATTAGTTACAGATGGTGAAAAAATTATTATCGGCACTCGCTCTAATTATGGTGCAAGTGGGGAGAGTTCGGGTCGAATTAATATCAACACCGCCTCACTCGCAGAGCTAGATACCTTGCCGGGAATTGGTCCCTCCACCGCACAGGCAATCTTTGATTACCGTCAAGAAAATGGCAATTTTGAGCGCATCGACCAAATAACAAATGTTAGCGGCATTGGTCCTGCAACCTATGACCGCATTAAAGATTTGATTACAGTGGATTAGTAGACCAGTAAATTAGTAGATCAGTAGATCAGTAGATCAATAGGAAGAAATATGCCCTTTGACCATTTTGATTTTCTTGCCCCTTTTTACGATAAGGTTATCCCATCTGCGGCGATAGAAGCGATGCTGCGCGAACTTGACCCTCAACCTGAGTGCCGTCTCCTCGACGCGGGCGGCGGGACGGGGCGTGTGTCTGGGTATTTGCAGAAGCACGTTGGCTCTGTCGTTCTCTCTGATATTTCGATGGGGATGCTAAAAGAAGCGGGCACAAAAGATAATCTTCAGCCCACCTGTGCGTTGACCGAGATAATGCCCTTTGCCCCTGACTTTTTCGACTGTGTGTTGATGGTGGACGCACTCCATCACGTCAGTGACCAAGCCCAAACCGCGCGCGAACTCTGGCGCATTGTTAAGCCGGGCGGGCGTATTGTTATTCAAGAGCCAGATATTCGTAGGGTTGCGGTTAAATTAATCGCCGTTGCAGAAAAGCTGACACTGATGCGAAGCCACTTTCTCGATGTTCAAGAAATTGCCGATCTTTTCCCCTTTGATAATGCAGATATAGACGTGCACACAGAAGAGTTCAATGCGTGGGTGGTGGTGAAAAAAAATTGATAAATTTCTGAAGTCTGAAGTCTCCAGACTTCGGCGTTTTAACAATCAAATCAACGCCCGCAATTAGATAAAAGGTAATTGGCCACACTCCCCCCTTAAAATACCGCTCCCGCCGCCGTCCTCGGCGGCGGGTTTCTCATAAACCGCCGCTGGGGACAGCGGCTAGAGCAGAGGGGAGACGAATTACTTACGCCGAGCAGATGCTTGAGGGCAAAATCCCAAGTTTGAGATACGCGCGCCGCGGCACTTTATTCCAACATCTAATAACTTGAAAGTCTCTATTGACAAAATGTCAGTAGAGACGTATAGTATATATATTGAGATTGAAGGAGGTGGTTTATGGCAGGTGGAGGTCAAGGCCGTGGAAGTGGCGGAGGGCGCGGAGCTGGCAGGGGGCGTGGACGAAGGGTTCAGCGGCGCGGTGTGCGAGGGTTTTTGCGCCCTTGTTTGTTGGTGACGCTTTCACAAGGTGAGGGGCATGGCTATAGCATGTTAGATGAACTAGAAAAATTTGGCTTCGACAAAGAAGCCGTAGACCCAAGTTTGGTTTATCGAGCCTTGCGAGATATGGAAGCTGCGGGCTGGGTTGCCTCCACTTGGGGCGATGAAAGCCAAGGTCCTAGACGGCGTGTTTATCAGATTTTGCCCGAAGGTGAAGTTCACTTAGAAGAATGGGCAACAGATTTGCGCCGAGCACGAGATGAGATCAATCAATTATTAGATGTTTACGAAAAAATATAAAAGGAGATATGAAATGCCGAATACAGATAGAACAGGTCCGAGAGGGGAAGGGGCAATGACTGGCCGGGGAATGGGCAACTGCTCAGGAAATAATACAGTGAATACTCGTGGCTTTGGGCGCGGCTTTGGTCGTGGTCAGGGGCGCGGAGGGTTTCGCTCTGCTGGAGGACGAGGCTGGGGCATAGGGGCTAACTCTGTTGCGCAAGAAAGCGGAGCGAGTAGCTTGGATGCGATTTTAGGTACTTTAGAAAGCATCCTTGAAAAACTTGATAAGTCGGAAAAATAGAAACTAAGAAGCAAAGATTAGGAATTGGGCAAACCTGATTCCTAATCTATTATTACCTAATTATTAAAGGACAATTATGAAAATAGCAATTTCTTCACATGATGGAAAGAAAAATTCAGAATTCAGCACTCGTTTTGGGCGTTGTGATTTCTTTGTTTTTGTAGATTCAGAAACAGGTGTTTGGGAAACAAAACCAAATCCTGCTAAAAGCGCAAGTGGTGGTGCGGGACCCCAAGCAGTTCAGTTTCTTGTCGAAAATGGCGTAGAAGCAACAATTACAGGGCGTTACGGTCCTAATGCTTATACAACGCTTGAAGCCGCTGGTGTTCGTACTTTTGTTGCCAAAGAAGGAACGCCAGAAGAATTATTAGAGAAGTTTTTAGCCGAAGAGCTGGATGATGTTGAAGCAGCCACAGGTAAAGAAATGCACCATTAAGAATGGTTTCGAGTAAATAATTCAACCTAAATTCGTATTGCGTATTGCGTAAAAAAATTACGTAATACGCAATACGCAATATAAAACTATGATTATAGCAATTGCCAGTGGCAAGGGGGGGACAGGAAAGACAACTATCGCCACCGCCCTCGCCCAAACTCTCTCAGAAAGAGAGAAAAATATATCTTTTTTGGATTGTGATGTTGAAGCACCCAACGCACATATCTTTTTGAAACCTGATTTTACAGAAAAGAAAGATGTTGAGATGCTAATTCCCGAAGTAGATGACGATTTATGCACCGGGTGCGGACGTTGTGCAGAAGTTTGCCAATTTCACGCCATTGTCGTTTTAGGTGGAAAAACCCTTGTCTTCCCTGAAATGTGTCATGGCTGTGGGAGTTGTACCCTTGTTTGCCCAGAAGATGCAATTACAGAAGTCCCTCAAGTTTTAGGCGCGTTAAAAGGCGGGCTTACGCCAGAAGGCATCAACTTCGCACACGGTTTACTGAATGTTGGCGAGCCAATGGCTGTGCCTGTTATCACCAAACTCAAAAATTGGGATGAGCGTATTTCCGCGGAGATCGTTATTATAGATTCTCCCCCTGGTGCATCTTGCCCAGTCGTAGAATCTCTGCGCGGGGCTGATTTCATCATCTTGGTCACAGAACCGACTCCCTTTGGCTTACACGATCTAAGGCAAGCCTACCAATTAACAAAAGAGATTAATATCCCTGCTGGAGTTATTATTAATCGAGATGGGGTGGGAGATAAAAAAGTGGGTGCCTATTGCGAAGAAAATGATATTCCGGTGCTAATGCGTATTCCGCTAGAGCGCGAGATTGGTCAGGGTATTGCACAAGGAAAATCTTTGTTAGAAATCCGCCCAAAATATAAAAAAGAATTCATGAATTTATATACAAAAATTCAAAAACTAGCGGGGGAGACAAGATGAAACAATTAGTCATATTAAGCGGAAAAGGTGGCACAGGCAAAACCAGCGTCACTTCCGCGTTTGCCCATCTATCATCTTTGGGTAATTTAGCTTCAAAAGTTGTCTTCGCAGACGCAGATGTAGATGCCTCCAATTTAGAGCTAGTCCTTGCTCCCCAAAATACCGAAGGAGAAGAATTCTGGGGTGGTCAAATTGCCCTAATTGATGCAGATACCTGCACAGGGTGTGGCATTTGCGAAGAAGTTTGTCGCTTTGATGCTGTTCACGAAGATGGCGCAGTTTTTCTTGTTGACCCAATCGCCTGTGATGGTTGCGCCGCGTGCGTTTATCAATGCCCTGTAGACGCTATCACTATGCACGAGCAAAATGCGGGCAAGTGGTTTCATTCCGATAGTCGCTACGGCACTTTATTCCATGCTGCACTTCGCCCCGCGCACGAAAATTCGGGTAAGTTGGTCACGCTAGTTAAGCAACAGGCGCGTCTCCTAGCCCTAGATGAAGACTACGACCTTGTTCTGGTCGATGGTCCCCCCGGCATCGGTTGCCCCGTTATCTCAGCTACATCGGGCGCAGATTTAGCCCTAATTGTAGCCGAGCCAACCGCGGCAGGCGTGCACGATATGCACCGCGTGCTGGAAACTACCTCACATTTTGATGTGCCTGCCCTTGTTTGCATCAACAAAGCCGATGTATATCCGAAAGGGACAGCAGAAATTAAAGAATTTTGTCGTGCGCAAGATATTCAAATGATTGGCGAAATTCCCTTTGATGTCTCCGTGACAGAAGCAATGGTGCAAGGTCAGCCCGTTACGGACTTTCTCCCCAATGCGCCCTCTAGCCTAGCCATAGTAAAAATTTGGGATAAAATTATCAAAGAAATGCAACTGGATGGTGTCTCATGAGCGATAAAAATTTAGAAGAAGCGATCATTTCACGCCTGCGCTCGGTAATGGACCCCGAAACTCACGCAGACGTTGTTCGAATGCGTCTCATCGAGAATCTTGAAATCGAAGAAGATGGGCTGGTAAAATACACCTTTCGTCCATCTTCGCCCGTTTGCCCCATAGCCGTTTCGCTCGCCCAGCAAATCAAACAAGCGATTGCCGAAGTTTCTGGGGTAAAATCTCAGGAAATCACTGTAGATGGATATGTGGGCGCAGAAGAATTAACATTTTTAATCAACAAATAGGATTATGGGATGCGTTGCCGCACCGCGCGTGACCTCAACTTGCGTGCCTTCGGTCAACTTGGGCTGTGGCGCAAAGGTGTTTCTCGTCACGCAGAAGCTCGGATTCAGCACTCAAGCCTAAAACAAGTACGCCGCGGCAATTCATCATTCGTAACGCAAGATTTATCTTGTAATTGTGCGTAAGGGCAAGATAAATCTTGCGCGACAGACGATCCAACCAATCAGGAGAATTAGATTATGCGTATTGCAATTTCAGTAGAAGAAAAGAACGATTTAGATAGCACCGTAGCCCATCATTTTGGGCGTTGTCCATTTTTTGCCCTTGTAGATGTTGAAGGAACAGAGATTCAAGGTATCGAAGTTATAGAGAACCCCTTCTTCTCTGGGCATGAAGTCGGCGAAGTGCCTGGTTTCATCAAAGAGCAAAAAGCAGATGTGATGTTAAGCGGTGGCATGGGCGGACGTGCTATTCAATTCTTTGAAGAACTAGAGATTAAAGCAGCTACGGGTGCTACTGGTACAGTTCGCTTTGCCCTAGAAAATTATTTTGGCGGTGAGTTGAGCGAAGCCGCTCCTTGTGCCGAAAGTGTTGAGCATGGGCATGGAGATGAGCACTAAAGGTAAAGAAAAGCATCCTAGCTTGAAGTATTGGTGCATCAGTTGCCAATAAGTCTAAAGTTCTAATTTTAGCCATAGATTTCACGGGTTTCACAGAAAAAAATATAAAAATCTGTGCAAACCTGCGAAATCCGTGGCTGTTTTTGTTTTTGGGAGTGGCTAAAATCGACTGACGCTTGCCCCCTTTGCCCTTTGGACATCTCCCCCGAAGGGGGAAAAGTGCGAAATACATATTTTCGTATCAGTCAAAATTTACCATTAAGTACCTGAGCAAATGTTTTTCAGCATTTGTGTCGCTTTTTAGGGGCAGGCGACATAAATGTCGTGTTACGTTTTACCAAATTACTTTTGCTTGGGTATTTACAAGGTCTGGAATTAAAA
>CAZAWS010000114.1:0-5993 GCA_964488755.1 uncultured Anaerolineaceae bacterium
ATGATCCCTGCCGAATGGTATATCTCTGAATAATTATTAGACTGAACCTGACAGGTCGTGCTTCTACGAAGCCTAAGACCTGTCAGGTTTTTTTTGGATATGAAGCCGTCTCGCCCTTGTTTTTGGCTGGGGTGCTGAACCCCAAACAGATGTGTGGTGTGAGTGTCTCTGCACTATACAAGCCTACATCGCGAAGATGTTGATCGAAGGCAAGCAAGTTGAAATCACGTGCGAAGCAAGGCTTTTCATCCCATAAAAAAAGTTTTAACCTTATAAGGGCTGAAAGCCCTTACTGCAAAGAAAGTCCCTCGTAGGAATCGCTTTAGCGATTATTCTTACTCCAATCAAGTGAAGAGGAAGAAAAAATGGTCAAATTTTTGATTAAACGCACACTGGGTATGGTTGTGACCATGTTTTTTGTGTCAATTATGATTTTTGTGATTATGGAACTTCCCCCAGGGGATTATGCAGAACGGTGGGCATTCCGTAAATTTTCAGGGACAGGCGCGCAAATTACCGAAGCCGATCTTGCCAATATCCGCGCGAATTTTGGGTTAGACCGCCCCGCCCCAGAACGTTATTTAACATGGATTAAAGATATTGTCTTACACGGCGATTTTGGTGAGGCTTTCGCTTTTCAGACTTCGGTTAATAATGTCATTGGGCAAAAAATCTGGTTGACCTTGGCTATTCTTTTTTCAACATTGATTATTACTTATGCAATCTCTATTCCAGTAGGCATGTATGCCGCTGTTCGGCAAAATTCTGTGGAGGATCACGCACTAACGATCTTTAGTTATTTGGGGTTTGCCCTCCCTAATTTTTTGCTGGCTCTTATTTTGCTTTATATCATGACAACTTATTTCGGCACATCTGTTGGAGGGCTTTTTTCACCCGAATATGCAGATGAGCCTTGGAGTATGGGAAAAGCCTTAGATTTATTGAGCCATCTTGTTATTCCTGCAATTATTTTGGCATGGTCGGCAACTGCATTTCAATTACAAACGGTGCGCGCGACTATGCTCGATGAGCTTAATACGCTTTCGGTGACTGCTGCACGTGCACGCGGTGTTCCCGAGTGGAGACTGCTTATTAAATACCCTGCTCGTTTAGCCATTAACCCCGTTGTAAGCACAATAGGTTTTGATGCCAATCGTATTTTTTCAGAATTGCCCATTGTGGCTCTGGTATTAGGATTACCAGAATTAGGCGGATTGTTGCTTAAATCTTATCTCGATTTAGATATGTACGTGGCAGGTGCGATTTTGCTGATTTTGACCTTTATGATTGTCTTCATGAATTTTCTCTCTGATATTTTACTGGCGCTCTTAGATCCGCGAGTAAAGCTAACAGAAGGTTAAGAAAAATGACAAATAATAATTACCCCACACTCCCCCCGCCTGAAAAAGATTTAAACGAATCCGAAGAAGCAAAGCGTTATTATTCTGCTTCTCAATTTCAATTAATTTGGTGGCGTTTTAAAAAACGCCGAATTGCTAAAGTTGGTGCGCTGATATTAATTATCATGGCATTGTCAGGACTTTTCGCTGAATTTTTCGGTCCCTATACGGGGATAACGAGAGTTGGCGAAGCTGTTTTAGTTGCCCCACAAATACCCCGATTTTGCAATAATGCAGGCTGTACCTTACGCCCCTTTGTCCCTAGTATTATTTCGGAGCGCAACCCCGATACATTGAGAATGGAAACAAAGGTTGACCCATCCGTGCGCCGCGATATTTACTTTTTTGTTGAAGGTGAGCCTTATGAGTTGTTGGGTTTTTTGCCTATGAATACTCATTTCTTCGGCGTAGAGGAGGGAACAATTCATATCTTTGGCACAGATAGCTTAGGGCGAGATCTTTTTACTCGCACTTTAGTTGCAACTCGAACATCACTGTCTATCGGTATCATTGGCGTTATCATCGCTTTCATCTTGGCTCTCATTATAGGTGGCGTAGCGGGTTATTTTGGCGGGTGGATTGATTATGTTATCCAGCGTCTTACCGAAATTGTGCGTGTTATTCCTGTAATTCCATTATATATGGGACTTGCCGCGGCATTTCCTAAAGAGTGGTCTTCTTCTCAAGTTTATTTCGCGATGACTTTGATTTTAGCACTTGTTGGCTGGCCCACCTTAGCCCGGCGTATTCGCGGAAAATTACTAAGTTTACGCGGTGAAGATTACGTCATCGCCGCTAATTTAGCTGGGGCTACCCCTGGTCGAATTATTGGCAGGCATTTACTTCCCGCTTTCTCTAGTTATATTATTGTAGATTTAGTCATCTCTTTCCCTTATATGTTGTTGAGCGAAACAGCATTAAGCTTTATAGGCTTGGGGTTGCGCCCGCCAACCGTTAGCTGGGGCGTTCTTTTACAGGATGCACAAACAGTCCGCGCTATAGAGCAAGCACCGTGGCTCTTTATCCCGGCGGTTTTTGTTGTTGTTTCTGTTTTATCCTTTACTGTGCTTGGCGATGGTTTGCGTGATGCCGCAGACCCATACCAAGTCTAGATACATCCTGTTTGCAATGTTCTACATTGTAACTTTCTACATAGCCCCAGTGTTCAGTGCTGAGACACGGATATGAAATATCCTGTAGGAGATAATTTCATGGAAAAAAGAAAAAAAAATACGCAAGATAACCTCTTAGAAGTTGAGAATCTTAAAATCTCCTTTAAAACAGACGAAGGAATTGTTACCGCTGTTGATGGGATTAATTTTTCGGTTCGATTGGGACAAACATTAGGCATTGTAGGCGAAAGTGGATCAGGTAAAAGTGTTAGCACTTGGTCTATTATGCGCCTTTTACCTAAAAACTCGATTATAGATGAAAATTCTTCTATCCGATTTCGCCGTAAAAGTGGAAAAATTGTTGAGATTACAAAACTCAAGACAAAGAGCAAAGAATTACGTGAGATTCGCGGTGGAGAAGTTGCACTCATATTCCAAGAACCAATGAGTTCATTCTCCCCCGTTTATACCATTGGCAACCAGATTATGGAGGCGGTTCTCCAACATCGGGATGTGAGCGATGAAGAAGCGGAAGAAATAGCAGTAGATATGCTAGACCGTGTGGGGATTTCAAATCCGCGTCAACGATTTAAGCAATATCCCTTCGAACTCTCTGGAGGGATGCGCCAACGGGCAATGATAGCCGTAGCTTTATCCATGAACCCCTCTCTGCTAATTGCCGATGAGCCAACCACATCGTTAGATGTAACCATTCAGGCACAAATTTTGGAGTTAATGAACGAGCTTCAAAAAGATTTGGGCATGTCCATTATTTTTATTACTCACAACCTGGGCGTAATTGCTCAAGTAGCAGATGAAATAGAAGTGATGTATTTAGGCAAAATCTTAGAGCGTGGCACAACCAAAGAAATTATTAATCAGCCAAAGCATCCTTATACCAAAGCACTCATAAAAGCCATCCCACGTCTTGACCACCTAGGTGAACGATTAACCGCTATTCAGGGTGATATTCCCAGCCCTCTTTCTCGCCCTACTGGTTGTCCTTTTTACACACGTTGTGATGAAGTGATTCCTGGTGTATGCGATGTCAAAATGCCAGAACCCACCCATCTTAGTGATACCCATACCGTATATTGCTTCTTGCACGAGGAAAAAGATGTCTGATACCTTACTCGAAATCAAAGACTTAAAAGTCCATTTCCCTATTCGTAATGACCGCCTATTTGGCGGAGTTGAAAGTTATGTGAAAGCCGTAGACGGCGTTTCTTTTCATATCGAAAAAGGTGAAACATTGGGGCTAGTGGGTGAAAGTGGCTCAGGGAAAACTACAATAGGACGCTCGATCCTACGAGCCATAGAACCAACAGATGGAAAAGTTACCTTCAATTTAGATGATGAAAGTATTGATTTATCGCAACTTAGCGATAAAGAAATGCGAAAATTTCGCAAACATTTGCAACTCATCTTCCAAGACCCATACTCTTCACTAAACCCACGCATGACAGTGCGCGATATTATCGCCGAACCTCTTATTGCCCAAAAATTAGCCAAAGGCAAAGAAGTAGATGAACGTGTTCAGGAAGCCGCCGCACTCTGCAAACTCAATATTGAATACCTGCGCCGTTTTCCGCACGCTTTTAGCGGTGGACAACGTCAACGGATTGGCATTGCTCGCGCACTGGTTTCAAACCCGCAATTTATTGTTTGCGATGAATCCGTATCCGCGCTCGATGTCTCTATTCAAGCAGAAATTCTTAACCTGCTCATGGACTTACAAGAAAAACTTGGCTTCACTTATCTCTTCATTGCCCACGATTTAAGCGTAGTGGCGCATATCTCTAAGCGAGTTGCCGTGATGTATTTAGGGCGGTTTGTAGAACTTGCCCCCACAGAATCTCTCTTTCGTGCCCCCAAGCATCCTTACACAGAAGCACTTATGTCTGCAATTCCTGAAGTGAACCCAGACATAGCCATGACCCCAGTAGAGTTAAAAGGTGAAATCCCCAGCCCCATCAATCCCCCCTCAGGTTGCCGTTTCCATACTCGTTGCGCTTATACACGAGATATTTGTAAAATAAAAGAACCCGCATGGAAAGAAATAGAACCCGGACATTTTGTTTCTTGTCATTTTGTAGACACCCTAAATTTGAAAGGTGTAGAAATGTCTTCCCCTGCTAAATCCCCCCTCATGGAAAAGAATTAAAACCCTTTCCGATAGAAAATAGCGTAGGAGTAGCCTAAAAGGAGCGTGCCCGATGGTAAAAAAAATTCTAGTACCCCTCACTAAATCTACACTTAGTCATAAAGTTTTAGAAGAAGTAGAGAAGTTTGTTCCGCCAGACGATAGCGAAATCATCTTTTTTTATGTACATAAACCCCCTAAGGGGTCGGGTTTTGCCATCACCGATTATCGCTCTGATTACGCGCTTGCACAAGACGGTGAGCCAATGGGACCAAAAGCGCACCCAGTTTTTCCGAGCCAAGAAGAAGACAGCCTTCAAGCTGAAGCTGATGTTGCACTGCTCCCTTTAACCAACCATCTGCGGGAAAAAGGCTACGATGTCAGTACGCAATACTGTTTTATAGATGCAGTTGTTGATGAAATAGTGCGCATAGTAAAACGAGACAAAATTGATATAATCGTCATGTCTACCAGTGCGCGTGTGGGCATTTCGCGTTTCTTTTTTATGGATATTGCAGATAGGGTTACTCAAAAAGTGGATATCCCTGTTTTGCTAATTCCCCCTAAAAAATAATAGGATGGAAGGGTCACGCGCGTTTTGGATTTGATTGCCCTTAAGTAGCTTGATACGGAAGAAGGGCTTTTTATCGTCAAAACATCCCCCCGTAGTAACCGCTTCAGCGGTTAAGAAAAGGCAAAAAAATGAGTAAAGTAATCCTTGTACTCTCAGACGCATTACGCTACGATACCGCTGTTGAGCAAATGGGATTTTTGGGGCATTTGCTTGAAAAGAAACTTGCTAGTCTCTATAAAATTATCGGTGAACTTCCCTCCATGTCGCGCCCGATGTACGAAACCACGCATACGGGATTGCCCGTTATAGAGCATGGCATTTATTCCAACTATGTTGTGCGGCGTTCTAATCAGCCCAATATCTTTCAGGCAGTGAAAGATGTGGGAAAAACGACTGCGGCAATTGCTTATTCTTGGTTTTCAGAACTTTATAATCATGCACCTTATGACATCATCGACGATCGTGAAGTAGACGATGAAGATTTGCTCATTCAGCATGGGCGTTTTTATTTCGATGATGCCTATCCTGATAGTGAACTTTTTGCTACAGCGGGGATGCT
Source organism: uncultured Anaerolineaceae bacterium (assembly GCA_964488755.1). Taxonomy (GTDB): domain Bacteria; phylum Chloroflexota; class Anaerolineae; order Anaerolineales; family Villigracilaceae; genus Desulfolinea. The sequence goes on from CAZAWS010000114.1 coordinate 5,789, forward strand.
TGTGCGTAAATTCAACCCCGATTATCTACTCGTTCATCCTATGGGCATGGATGATACTGGGCATAAATACGGCGCAGATTCAAAAGAGTATCGCGTTCATGCAATTCGGCAAGACGTGATGCTTGCTAACTTGATCCCAGAGTGGTTAGCGCGTGGGTACACCATCCTCGTCACCGGCGATCACGGCATGAATGCCGATAAAATG
>CAZAWS010000115.1:0-5990 GCA_964488755.1 uncultured Anaerolineaceae bacterium
GAAGGGCTTCCATGTATTGAGAAGGTGGCTTTAGCCCCGCAAAAACAGGTATTTTAGTGCGTACACCCTGTCCCGAATAATGTGCACATAAAATGAATATCTTTGTTATGCTATAATGTTAAAATTGGATAATTTCCCGACTTTTCAAAATACCATCTTCTACGATGACAATAAGTGAGATTCAAGACAAAATCAAAAAAGAAGAATATCGTCTCTCCGACCATGCTGTCAAGAGAATGATTCAAAGATTGATAGAAGGGGTAGAAATCAGAGAAGCGGTATTGAATGGCGAAATTATCGAAGAATATCCTCAGGATAAACACTCACCAAGTTGTCTCCTGTACGGAAAAACAAATGCTGGATGCGCATTACATATCCAAATTTCGTTGCCATCAAAAGTGGTAGTGATTACAACCTAAGAACCTTCTTCTGATGAATGGATTGAAGGTCGAATTAGGATGTAAAAAATGACCTGTGTTTTTTGTGGAGGTCAAGTCGAAGATAAAGAAGTGACCTTTGTATACGATGATGATAATTATTTCTTCATTTCGCATGTTCCCGCGGAGGTATGTTTGCCAAAAGTAACTGACGAATTGATTCGTCTTGCAAAAAAAGAGATTGCGCCAACTAAAATTATTCAGATTCCTATTTTTGAATATGCAGGTGCAATGGCAAGATAATTTTGTTTTTTGCACATATTTCAACAAAAAACGCCGAAGTTTTCAAAACTTCGGCGGTTTGCTTTTCCTTAATCTCTGATTGTCCAATTTCTCCACGCGGCTGGCAAAGTCCCGTTGACAATGTGCAAAACGCTTCTCAGCCGACTTTAGTCGGGTTTAGCCCATTAGCACGGGCGTTTACGCCCTTGCGGAGTTGGATTTATCCTAAAAACAAAAATAACCACAAAATCCGTTAGACCTAGAAAAAAACTATGAATCTAAAAGAACAAGCAGCTCAAAAAGCACTCAGCTTTGTTAAGAAGGGCATGACTCTCGGGTTAGGCACTGGCTCTACAACCGCTTATTTCGTAGATATGCTCGGCGAAAAAGTCAAATCAGGGGAATTGACAGGTATTCTCGGAGTGCCTACATCCAAAGAAACCGATGAGCGCGCCAGAAAATGGGGCATAGAAATTACGACTTTGAGCGAAAACCCCAAATTAGATTTAGCCGTTGATGGCGCAGATGAAGTTGACCCCGCTCTCAATCTCATCAAAGGCTTGGGACGGGCACTCCTGCGCGAGAAGATTGTCGAGGTGCACGCCGAACAGTTTATCGTCATCGTAGATGCGTCCAAAGTGGTAGCAAGATTGGGCACGCGCGATGCGCTCCCTGTCGAAATTCTACCTTTTGAAGCCGAGGCTCATATCCACTGGCTAAACACTTTAGGGTGCCGTGCCGAACTCTGGCTAGAAGATGATGGCTCACCCGCAATCACCGATAATGGAAATTATCTTGCCAAATGCTGGTTTGAAGAAGGAATTCCCGATGCGTATGAGTTGGCGCAGAAACTATCTACACGTCCCGGTATTATGGAGCATGGGCTCTTTTTAGATATGGCGACAGAGATTATTATTGCAAAAGAAAGTGGTGTTGAATTACTGAAACGTGATGCGTGAAATGTGTTTTTTGTACGCGGATTGCACCGGAGTAAGACGGAAAAGAACTTTAAAGTTATGGAAAAAACAAAAAAAGAGTTTTCTCCGTGTAGCTCTGTGTACAAAAATGAAAAAATCTCATTTCACTTTTTAGGAGCAAATTATGACCGTAAAGATTTCCCCTTCTATTTTGTCTGCTGATTTTTCTAAACTGGGCACAGATGTTCGTGACGCGGCAAACGCGGGTGCGGAATATATCCACGTGGATGTGATGGACGGGCAATTTGTACCCAACATCACCATTGGTCCCATCATTGTTAAGGCGTTGCGCCCTATTGCAAACGAGACAGGAATAATAATTGATGTGCATTTGATGATCGAAAAACCTGAGCTAATGATTCCCGCTTTTGTGAAGGCTGGTGCAGATATTATCACCGTGCATGTAGAAACTTGCCCACATTTACATAGAACGGTGCAACAGATTCATGAGTTGGGCGCAAAAGCGGGCGTGACGCTGAATCCCGCCACGCCGCTCACTAGCATAGAAGAGATCCTTCCTTATGTAGATATGGTATTAATTATGTCGGTTAACCCCGGCTTTGGGGGACAATCCTATATCCCGACCAGCACAGCAAAAATTTCTCGCTTAAGAGAAATGCTGAATGATATTGGACGGGAAAATGTAGATATAGAAGTAGACGGCGGCGTAAAAACACATAATGCGGCAGAAATTGTTGCGGCGGGGGCAAATATCTTAGTGGCTGGGTCGGCAATCTTTAACGATAAAAAAAGTATCGCTGAGAATATCGCTGATTTTAAAGAAGTTTTGGCATAACAGCAAAACATAGGGGCATACCCTTGCGGTCGCCCAACGAAACAAGAGCGAGCCTTGCCCCTACCCCATTCTAAAAAAAAAGAGAACGAAACTCATCTTGCACTAACATAACTCTTCTGGTAAACTATTACGCATAAGGTAATTATTTATCATTAAACTATAGTAAGGAGAATTATGCTTCGTATCAATCGCCAAACAGACTACGCCCTTCGTGTGGTTTTGGCTCTCGCACAAAAAAAGGTAGGAACGCGCGTCGCAACCAAGACAATTGGTAGGACCATGTCGATACCACAAAATTTCTTGCCACGTATTGTTGCCAAACTAGCGCAGTCCAAAATCATCACTACCTTTCCAGGTCGAAATGGCGGTTTAGAGCTTGCTCACGCGCCAGAAAAAATTACTTTACGCGATGTAGTTGAAGCCTTTGAAGGTCCCCTGCTTCTCTCTGAATGTATGCTTGACAATGACTTTTGTCCTTTTGAGGCAAACTGCGTAATACGAACCCGCTGGGCACGTTTACAAAATGTCATTCTCGAAGAACTGGCATTGACTACCTTTTTAGATTTAGCAAAGGAGGCAAACGCAGGAAGTCCGTTAATTTCTATTGAAAGCATCACAACTTAAATAATTTCACTTCTTTTGGAGGCAAACCTATGGATGCTACAATCCTTGCGCGATGGCAATTTGCCATCGTCACTGTTTATCACTTCTTCTATGTCCCACTCACTTTGGGACTAGCCATCTTCGTTGCTATTATCGAGACAAAGTATGTCAAAACGGGCGATGAGAAATACAAAAAAATGACAAAGTTTTGGGGGAAAATTTTCCTAATCAACTTTGCTATCGGTGTTGTAACCGGTATTGTTCAAGAATTCCAATTTGGGATGAACTGGTCAGAGTATTCCCGCTTTATGGGCGATATTTTCGGTGCGCCACTCGCAATCGAAGCCCTACTCGCCTTTTATCTAGAGTCGACCTTCATCGGTCTTTGGGTCTTCGGTTGGGATAAGCTCACCAAGAAACAACATCTCGCAACCGCTTGGTTAGTTGCGATTGGCTCAAACCTCTCCGCTTTGTGGATTTTGATTGCAAACTCTTTCATGCAAAATCCGGTTGGCTACACCATTGACCCCGAAACAGGACGCGCGTTGATGTCCAATTTTGCGGCGTTGGTATTCAACCCCAACGTAATGCTTCAGTTCCCGCATGTGCTGACCTCCGGCATTTCTTTAGCGGGATTCGTCGTCATGGCGTTCAGTGCTTGGCATCTGCTACGCGAGCATGAGGTCGAGTTTTTTCTCACCTCCTTCCGCATGGCCGCGATGTACGCCTTAGTCGGAACCGTTTTGGTCGCCACCATTGGTCACTTCCAAGGACAATTCCTGATTGAACATCAGCCCCTCAAGATGGCTGCTGCCGAAGCACTTTGGGAAACCGAGCAACCGGCTCCCCTTTCCATGTTCGCAATTATTAATGAAAAAGAGCAATACAACTCCGTTGATATTGGCATGCCCTATATGCTTTCCTTCATGTCTTATAACAATTTCACAGCCGAAGTTGAAGGCATCCACGATCTACAAGCGCAAGCTGAAGCCGAATATGGTCCTGGCGATTATGTTCCGCCCGTCATTCTCAATTATTGGGGTTTCCGCGCCATGGTTGGATCAGGTAGCTTAATGATTCTCATCGCTCTCTTGGGCGTATATTGGGGCAAAAAAGATGACCTTGTTGACAAAACGCTCTTCCTAAAAGCCGTTGTTTACTCCGCCATATTGCCCTATATTGCCGTCAGCACAGGCTGGATTTTAGCAGAAACCGGACGCTGGCCTTGGATTGTCTACGGCTTACAAAAAGTTGAAGATGCAATCTCGCCCAACGTCCCTGCGTGGAATGTTGCCATCTCGCTCACATTGATGCTCGTCATTTACACCGTATTTACGATTGTCGCCTATAAACTGGCAATCAAATATGGCACTGGCGAAATCAACGATGCTATTCATTAAAAATTGGAGAAATAATCATGGATCTTAATATCATCTGGTTTATCCTTGTAACCATTTTGTTCATCGGATTTTTCTTCCTCGAAGGATTCGACTACGGCGTTGGTATCCTAATGCCCTTTTTGAGCAAAGACGATAACGAACGGCGTGCTGTCATTAACACCATTGGACCCCACTGGGACGGAAACGAAGTTTGGATGATTACCGCCGGCGGCGCGTTATTTGCCGCTTTCCCACACGTTTACGCAACCCTTTTTAGCGGATTTTATCTCGCTCTTGTCCTGATGTTGGTTGCCCTCATCTTGCGTGGGTTAGCCTTTGAATATCGTAGCCTTCGAGATGACCCCGTCTGGCGCAATCGCTGGGATTGGGCAATTTTCGGCGGTTCACTTGCTCCTGCTCTCCTCTGGGGCGTGACCGTTGGGAATCTAATGCGTGGCTTCGCCATTGATGAGAATATGAACTACTGGGGCGGCTTAATTCCGCTTCTCAACCCATATTCCCTCCTCGCAGGTTTTGTCTTCGTGGCTCTCTTCACCGCCCACGGTGCAAACTTCCTCGCCCTCAAACTCGAAGGCGATCTTGCAGAACGAGCCAAAGCCTTCGGCTTAAAAGCATGGATGGTCGCGACCGTCCTCGCCGTCCTCTTCCTCATCTGGACATTCTTTGAAACCGACATCATGGCACAAGGTCTAATTTTTGCTCTCTTGGCAACTGTTGCCCTCTTACTTGCAGGCTGGTACGCCAAAAGCGGAAAAGATGGGATGGCTTTCATCATGACCTCATTGACAACTGTCTTCGTCACAATCATGGTCTTCGCGGGCTTATTCCCCCGCATTCTCATCTCTAGCCTAGACCCAGCGTTTACTCTCAACATCTACAACGCCTCCGCATCACCCTACGCGTTGAAAGTAATGACCATAGTCGCCGCTATCTTCATCCCGATTGTCTTGATCTATCAAATCTGGACTTACAAAGTCTTCGCTGGTCGCATCAAAGCTGATCCTGAGACATTGATTTACTAACAACATTCAAGACACTCAGTTTTTCCTTTCAGAGAGATATTCCTCACGGAATATCTCTCCGTTGAAAAATTCACCTTTCTCGAAAATCAAAAAACCGAGTGTCTGTTCAAATAATTAACGGTAAAATCGGCTGGCAAAGAATCATTGCCAGCCGATTTTATCTTTCTCGGACTCAACAACTCTCGTCGTTGAGAATAAGGAAACAGAATTACATAACTTAACCATCTCAAAATTAGACGATAGCGGCGGTTGAGTAGAATGACAGCACCATCGTCATTCGTATCGAAACCATAGCGGGTTAATAATCTCGCAAATCCGCTATGGTTTCGATACGCTACAGCACGGAAATGCTGTGCCTGCGCTACTCAACCGCCGCTATCATTATGACCTAAATGTACAAGTTATTTGATTTCCATTCCTAAATATCCAAAGTCGGGAGACTTTGGCCTCCTCCCACAAAACAAAAAAACTTCGTGCTTCTTCGTGGATAATAATTTATGAACCTCGACCGCCGCCTCATCTCCCTCGCCCGT
>CAZAWS010000116.1:0-5987 GCA_964488755.1 uncultured Anaerolineaceae bacterium
CCTGAGTTTATCGAAGGGGTGAGGGAAGTTCCAACAACTCTTTAGTGCTCCCATAGAAAAGTTGCAACAAGGGAGGCAAGTAAAAAGTGATACAATCTTTAAGGAAAAACTCTATTGATTATTTTTGAGTTTTGTCAGTTAATCAGGAAAAGACCCAAAAACTATGCCAAAACAAAGAGAACTCATTCTGCTTATTGAGAGTGACCCCGACATTAGTGATGTTATCGCACGTCAAGCTCTTTTGCCTTTAAGGTATCGCGTTAAAATTGTAACCGATGCAAATAAGGCAATTCAGGTTGCCATGAAACTTTCTCCCGATTTGGTGATAGCCGATTTGAATTCCCCGGGGTTAAGCGGCAAAGACTTATTGGTTGCTTTCAGCGCACAAAAATTTACTTTCCCTGTTATTGTTTTAGCCGCAAAAGAACAAGAACGGGATGTAATGCAAACACTACGACTTGGTGCCGTTGATTATTTACTCTGGCCCGCTCGTGCAACAGAAGTCGTTACTGTTGTAGAGAATGGTCTTAAATTAACACGCGGTGTAAAAGACCGCCGCAAATTAGACCGCCGCTTAAGAGAATCGGACGCGGAACTAGCCCATAAAACTCGTGAGTTAAAAACAATACTTGCTATAGGTAAGGCAGTTGTTTCTATCAATGACCAACGCGTATTATTTGACAGAATTGTTGCAGGTGCCATGCACGTTGCTTCTGCGGATATAGGGTGGCTTTTATTGCGTGATGAAAAGAATAAAAAGTCCTTTCTGTTAACGGCGCAGCGCAATTTGCCCACATCATGGGCAAAAAAAATGAATAAACCGCTAGACGATGGTGTTAGTACGCTCGTTGCACTATCGGGTGAAATACTCACAATTCATGGAGATCCCCTTAAACGCTTTAAAATCTCAGCTCTGGGGAAGTCTGTAGCAGTCGTTCCGATTAAGGCTAGGGCTGAAGTTGTTGGGTTATTAGTGATCGTGCGCAAAAAAGATATTCCCATTATGCAAAATGAAGAGGCGTTGCTTGAAGCAGTCAGTGATTACGCCTCCATTTCATTAGTAAATGCTCGCCTTTTTCGTGCTTTACAGCAAAGCGCAAACGCTTCTCATTCAGGCGAAAAACGTAGTAATGCCCTTTGGGAAGCTCTTCGGGGTACGCTTTATGAAGAACTTAGAACAGCTCGCTTTTCGATAAACCTTTTATCTAAAGAAAAGCTAGGGAGTCTAAGCGATGAGCAAAAGCAGGCACTCGAAACAGCAGAAGCCGCGTTAGAACGTCTCCAAAATACAGCACAGAAAACAATCCCACTTAAGAAATGACCGAATTAATTCTCCTTGCCCTTGACGAATCATCTACACTATCCTTATTTTCGCGTGCATTCGAAGCTGTGGGATATAAAACCATAATTGCACATAATCGCTCTGGCATTGAGAAGGTAATGCGAGAAAGCCGCCCCGATGCTCTTTTATTAGGAATAAGGCTAGATGGAGAGCAAGGAATAAAGATAACGGAGAAACTTCTCACCCAATATCCCACTTTACCCATCATTTTTCTGGCAGATAAAAAATCACCTGAATTAATAAGCAAAGCTTTACGCGCGGGAATTAGTGCCTATCTTGAGCCGCCTTTAAAAACAGATGAAATTATTGATGCCGTACAGAGTAGCCTTAAGCGTGCTAGACGCATAGGAGATTGGGTACGCAAAGAAATAACAGGAACAACAGCGTCATTAGAAAAGCGTGTCAGTGAACTAGAAGTTTTATTAACCATCGGTAGAAATCTTACAAGCACCCTTGAACTTGATAATGTATTGAAAAGTGTGCTTAGCGCGGCAGTTAAACTAACGAATGCTGAAGAGGGAAGTCTTTTACTCCTAGACGAAGAAACAGATGAACTTTATATGCGAGCCAGCCATAATTTTGAAAAAGGTTTCGCTGAGACCTTTCGCCTCCCCGTCAGCGATACACTTGCCGGGCAGGTCGTGGCATCGGGCAAGCCGCTTATTCTAAGCAAAGGCTCTTTAGAAAAAATAAAAACAGCCTACTTAGTACAAGCGTTAATTTATGTCCCCCTCAAGTTTGACGATAAGATAATAGGCGTTTTAGGGGTAGATAATCGTTTACATCGTTTGCCTTTTACAGACAGAGACCTTTTACTCATTTCTCTTCTGGCAGATTATGCGGCAATAGCCATTGAAAATGCACGGCTTTATCAGGCAACTGAAATTGAGCGTACCAAGTTTGAAGCCGTTCTTTCAAATATGGGCGATGCCGTGATGATTCTCGACCAGCAAGAGCGAATCCGACTCGTTAACGCGGCAATGTCAAATGCTTTAGGGATTAGCGAAGAGAAACTGCTTAATAACTTAGTATTCGAAGTAATATCCCAAAGTGATTTTCTAATGCTCTTGCAACTTGATACAGAAAAAATAACGCGATCTCACGAAATCAGTTTAAACGACAGCCGTATTTTTAGCGCACAATATACCAATATCCCCAATGTCGGTGCGGTAATCACAATGCAAGACATTTCCTATCTTAAGGAACTCAACCGTCTCAAAGATGATTTTGTTCACACCGTTTCACACGATTTGCGCTCTCCCTTAACTGCGGTTTTAGGCTATGCAGAACTCCTTGAACGAGTAGGAAAGGTTAATGAACAACAAAGAGAATTTATCCGCCGTATCAATAGCAGTGTTCAAGATATCACCTCACTCATTAACGATTTGCTTGACCTCGGAAAAATAGAAGCCGGCTTTGATGCCCATCGCGAGAGCATACAACTAGATAACATTTTACGTTATACACTAGATAATATAAAAATACTCGCAGAGAACAAGAAACAAACGCTAGATATCGATATCGCAACCGACCTACCGCGCATACGCGGCAACCCCGTTCGCGTCAGACAAATGTTTGATAACTTGATTGGTAACGCAATTAAATATACCCCAAAAGAGAAGAAGATTTTTATAAAACTTCATTGCGAAGACAATCAAATTATTTTCAAAGTTGCCGACCAAGGGCAAGGAATTCCCCAAGAAGACCAGCCCCACATCTTTGAGAAATTTTACCGAGCAAGCAATATTACCTCATCCGCTACAGGGACGGGGCTAGGACTTGCAATCGTTAAGACAATTGTAGAAAGCCATAATGGGCGGATTTGGGTCGAATCTAAAATAGATGAAGGCTCGACTTTCTTTGTTGTTTTACCTTCACATAAATAAAATTTAACTTGGATGAAACGCCCGCGTGCTTCGACAGGCTCAGCGTGCTGTGACAAGCTCAGCGTACGCGTTTTGGGCTGGAGTGCTGAATCCCGAGCTTAGTGTTTGGCGTAAACACGATTCTACGCCAAAAAGATATTCATTTTGGGCACTCAAGTTAAAATCACGCGCGCCGCTAGGACTAGAAGAACCCGTTCCCTTGAAAGGAACGGATTCTTCTAGTCCCAACAATCCTGTCTTTACAATCCCATTAAATGATCTCAAAAGGAGATTACTATATGCCAGAAACAGATGTATTTATCATCTCAGCCATTCGGAGCGCAATAGCACGTGGAAATGAAAATGGTGCACTTCACCCCCTAGAACCGGTTGAACTCTCCTCAAAAATTATGCAAGAAGCGGTACGCCGCGCAAGAATAGATGCCAAGAGACTCGATGATGTGATTTGGGGTGTAGTTACCTCAGTGGGGAATCAGGGTGCAAATTTAGCGCGTCTTTCTGTGTTGAACGCGGGCTTTCCTGTACACGTGCCGGGTGTAAGCATTAATCGGATGTGTGGTTCGAGCCAGCAAGCGGTTCACTTTGCCTCCCAAGCTATACTCGCGGGCGATGCGGATATTATTTTAGCGGGCGGTACTGAGATGATGTCGCATCAGGCGTTGGGGGCGGATTATCCCGATGAATTCCCTAAATCTATTCCCCATGAAATGGTACATCAGGGAGTTAGTGCAGAAATGATGGCAGAAAAATGGGAATTAACAAGAGAAGAGCAAGATGATTTTGCCTATAATTCCCATATTAAGGCAGGTGCCGCAATGGATGCGGGCTATTTTAATAACCAAATTGTGCCCTTAACGATTCCTGCATCGGCAAACGGAAAAAGAAAAGAGCATCTTTTTCATGTAGATGAAGGCGTGCGCCGCCAACCTGAACGCGATAAAATGGGTAAATTGAATCCCGTTTTCAGAAAAGATGGTACTGTAACCGCAGGAAACGCTTCACAAATAAGTGATGGTGCGGGCGCGCTTTTGCTCGCTTCTGCCGATGCGGTGGGACGCTATAATCTAATGCCAATTGCGCGTGTGCTAACCCGCGCTGTGGTGGGCACCGACCCAACCCTAATGCTCGATGGTCCCATTGCCGCGACAAAAAAGGCACTAGCAATGACCAACGGATTAACACTTGATGATATGGATTTAATTGAAATCAATGAGGCTTTTGCTAGTGTAGTTTTGGCATGGAAAAAAGAGCTAAACCCCGATATGGAAAAAGTAAATGTTAATGGCGGCGCGATTGCGCAAGGGCATCCATTGGGTGCGACAGGTGCGATTTTAATGACCAAGTTGGTGCACGAAATGCAACGCCGAAAAGCTCGTTTTGGTTTACAAACCATGTGTATTGGGCACGGCATGGCAACAGCCACAATTCTTGAACTAGTTTGAAGATTAGCGAGTTGATATTCAAGCCTTGAAAGATGCTAATATGAAAACTACATATATTGCTCTCGGTACAAATCTCGGAGATCGCCCTGCGAACCTTCGTTCGGCGATTGCTTCTTTTTCTCCTAAATTACGCGTTATTCAAGAAACGACCATTTACGAAACACCACCATGGGGATATACAGACCAGCCCGCGTTTTTGAATATGGTCGTCAAAGCAGAAACAGAGTTAGAGCCGTATGCGTTGCTCTCTTATCTTAAAGAAAAAGAAAAAAATCTGGGGCGTGTGAAAAATTTTAGAAATGGACCACGCCAGATTGATCTCGATATTCTTTTTTATGATAATCTCATTCTTGAAGAAGAAGAGTTGACTATTCCGCACCCCAGATTGCACGAACGCGCTTTTGTGCTGGTGCCATTGGCTGAGATTGCGCCTGAGTTCGAGCATTTTCTTTTGAAAAAGAAAATAAGTGCACTTTTGCAGGATGTAGATATAAGCGAAATTATTCCTTTTTCGGTATAATCAAGGTATGAAACCTAAATCGTGATGTGCATTTTATTCACCTTTATCCCCTCTAAATCAACCTTATTAAGGAGCCTCTCATGTCTGAAGCAAAACCCCTAAATTTCAAGTCTGAACCCGGTATTGGATACACAGTAGAACGCCGCGAAGATGGCGGTATGAATTATGTCTTTACTAATATCAACGAAAAAACGGTTAATCACTGGAAAAAGTTCGCAGACGAACATCTACTTGATGCCGACCGCCGCACGCGCAACCTCTATGATTTGCGTCAGGTAGAAAAAATATCTGACGAAGCTATACGCTCGGCAATTCGCCTAAATAGTGATCCCTCTGCACGCAAAATTCGCTTGGCTGTTGTGGTCGCTAATGATGCTGTTGCAGATGCAATTCGCAAAGTTGGTGCACTGGCAGATACTAACTTTGCCGCTGTGATAAAAATTTTTACAGATATAGAAAAAGCAGAAGAATGGCTCGCAAAATCTTTTGAACAATTTGCGTAAAACGTTTGCTTAGGAATGGGATTTAAATAACTTATACATTTGAAGCATACTTCACTCAAAATTCGCCTCATTAATGGATAATTTATTTCTTCCTAAGTCCTTATCATAACGACACAAAATACACAGCGTTTTTTCGGTAAAATCCTAAAGATTTCGTAAGCATAGCGGCAAAAGTGTCATACAAAAACTTTTTGAACACGGATTCTAAGGATTGCACGGAAAAAGCATTTAAAGTTACGGAGAAAAACAAAAAAAAGTTTGATAGTGGTCTTTAAGTAAGTGATGGCTTGGAGT
>CAZAWS010000117.1:0-5946 GCA_964488755.1 uncultured Anaerolineaceae bacterium
GGACGAGCGTCAGTCAATTTTAGCCACTACCCAAACTTTTAGATTTTTGAAGATTTGGCGTATTTTCAAAGAAAAAACCCACAAATTCACACAAAGAGTAAAAAAAATCTGCAAAATCTGTGAAACCTGTGGATAATTTTATGACTTACTAACTTTACCTCGAAACCCTAAAAAGGCAAATTTTCAAACCAAATCGACCAAAACATTCGGCACAAAGTCTAAAATATCACTCGCCAAAACCGATGCAGATGTGCCAATCACCTCGCCAGCCGTACTCCCCGCCTGTGCATGTACCCAACATCCCGCAATCGCAGATTCAACTGCGCTCAAACCTTGTGCGCGAAAACCAACAATCAGCCCTGCCAAAACATCACCAGAGCCAGCGCGTGCTAAGGCTGGATTTGCAACAGGAATGGTAAAAGTCTCGCCGTTCGGCGCAGCAATAACCGTAAATGCGCCTTTTAGTACCACGACCTGCCCCCATTTTTCGGCGTATTCGCGGGCAATCGCTAAGCGATTAGATTGAATTTCATCCACTGATAAGCCCGTTATCTCTGCCATCTCACCGGGATGCGGAGTCAATACCGCAGTTTCAGGGATGAGTTCATGCCAATTTTCAATTTGAGCAAGCAATTTCAAACCATCGGCATCAAAAACCAACGGCGGTAATTTTGCTTCTGTCCTCTCTTTTACTCTTTCATCTTCATGCACAAAACCAAGCCCGCCCTTCTTTTTTGTACCATTTTTAGCATTTAAAAGATTTTCTATAAACTCGCGCGTTGTTTCTTCCATCCCCAAACCAGGACCAATTAAAAGCGCACTGGCACGCCCAAGGTTCTCCAGCAAAACGGCAGACGCGTCCGCCGAGATAACGCCCATTTTATGCGGTAGCAACACCCAAGTTGGTTCCACGAACGCTCCCGCCAACGCACCATGCAAAATAGACGGCACCGCGAGAGTCACCAATCCCGCACCAATCCTGTAGGCAGATTTCCCTGCCAAAAGTGCCGCACCGGTGTAATTGACTGATCCCGCTGTAATGAGGGCTGTACCAAAAGTTCCTTTATGTGCATCAAGGGGGCGTTCAGGCAAAAGCGCGGAGACGTAATTTTCATCCACCACAAAATTCTTTATCGAAACCCAATCGGGGACTTTATCGGTCACGCCAATATCTACAACGGCAATATCGCCACAAAACTCGAAAGCGGGCAATTTTAGCAAGCCGAACTTTATCGCCGCCATTGTTGCGGTAACGTCTGCTGGAATAGTTTCAGGTGCAATTTCTCCCGTATCGCTATCCACACCAGATGGGCAATCAATCGCGATGATATAAGGCTCCCACTCGACCAATTGGAGTGCTTCACTTACAGAAGCGAGCAAATCAGCTACAGAAGGAACATCTGCCGCACTATCTCGCAAGGGCAATTTTATACCTGTGCCAAGCAAACCATCGAGGATAAAAGAACTTGTAGCAGTAAAGGCTTTTAGCTGTTCAAAATTCTCATCTTCTTCGGCAAACAAAATTTCTCCGCCAGCATCCTCAACACGCGCTACTAATGGATCGCCATCTTTACGCTTGAAGAGATAGGCAGATACGCCCCAGCCTTCGGCAGCAAGCAAGGCGAGGGTCACGAGCGCATCCCCGCCATTATTTCCGGGACCCACTAAGGCAAAAATATCATTCCCGCTCCCGACACTTTCAGGCAAATTGAGAATAATTTCAGCGACACCACGCCCTGCATTTTCCATCAACTGCGCAAAAGAGACACCACCAACAGCGTCAGTTTGGACATCTATATTTCGCATTTCTTCTACTGAGACATATTTCATTATTAGACTCCTTTTAACAATTCTATAACCGCACCCAAAAGCTCTTCAAATTTATCATCTTCTAAAACGCCTAATTTTTCACGTATCAATGCACCATTCGCTGTAAATAATTTTCCAGGTCGAACATAACTTTATAAACGCAAAGCACCTGAAAGAAAATCGTCAGCGTTTAATTCTATCGCCCTTGCGTCTGAATAAGGATTGCTGGTGATTTGACAAAGAACCCAATCATCATAACCAGCAAAAGCAAGAACAACTGCTGGACGCATTTTACTTTTGGAAAGATCAGAAAACGGAAAGGGAACGAGAACTACTTCTCCTTTTGCAGATATGCCCATGCTTCATCCTCCTCTGGTCTATTCCAGTCGCTTAACGCCTCTTCGCTTAATAGTGCCGTTTCAGCCACCTGAATTGCAGGCTCATCTAAGATTGTAACCAATACGCGACGCGGAAAATTGAATTTCATTTTTTGTAGCAACTGTATATTGCCATTTATATCAATGCTTGCCTCAACTGTGCGAAACATAAAACACCTCTCTGAAAATCTTTTTTTCTTCTCCTAAATTATACCCGCATCTCCCTCCACCTGTTATAATACTTTTGATTAGAAAAAATCTCAACACGAATTTCCCACTAATGGGCAAATGACGCGAATTCTTTTTTGTTTATATTCGCAACATTTATTCATTGCGTGAATTCGCGTAAAAAAAACAGGAGTAAAAATGGCAATTAAAATCAAATTTGGCACAGATGGCTGGCGAGCGGCTGTCGCAGAAGAATATACTTTTGAAAATGTACGCCGATGCACACAAGGATTCGCATCCTACCTTATAGAAGAAGGCAATGCGGGTGAATGGGTCGTAGTTGGTCACGATAAACGCTTTAGAGGCGAAGATTTCGCCGTAGCGGTTGCCGAAGTTTTGGCCGGAAACGGATTGAAAGTCTATATCACCGATGATGCCTCCCCAACCCCCGTCATTTCATACGCGGTTGTTGCACAAAACGCGGTTGGCGCAGTAAACGTGACCGCATCTCACAACCCATCTACCGATAACGGTTTCAAAGTTCGTGACAATATGGGGGGGGCCATTGACCCCGAAGGCTTGCTCAAAATCGAAGCTCTCATCCCCGATGATATTGCCGATGTCAAAATCAAGAAAATGGATGAAGCCCAAGAAGATGGCACAATCGTCTACTTTGACTCAACCGTTGACTATATCGCTCATATCAAAAAAATGATTGACCTGCAACCCATCAAAGACGCAGGCTTAACCGTTGTCGTTGATGCGATGTGGGGAAACGGCGCAGGCTGGTTCTCTGGTTTGCTGAATGGCGGAAAAACCAAAATTATCGAAATTCACAACGAACGCAATCCTATTTTCCCTGAAATGAAACGCCCTGAGCCAATCCCGCCCAATGTAGACGTTGGCTTGCAAGCCGCAAAAGACCACAACGCCGACATTTTCATCGTCAACGATGGCGATGCAGACCGCGTTGGCTTTGGCGATGAAAACGGCGAGTTTATTGACCAACTCCGCTCCTACGGATTGCTAGCATATTATATGCTCGAAGTGCGCGGCGATCGCGGCACAATTGTAAAAACCCTTTCCACAACCACCATGCTCAACAAATTGGCAAAGGTTTATAATGTCCCCATTGTCGAGACTGGTGTAGGCTTCAAATACGTTGCCCCAAAATTCATCGAAACAAATGCCATCATTGGCGGCGAAGAATCCGGCGGATACGCGTTCCGCGGCAATGTTCCTGAGCGAGACGGCATTCTAGCCGGTCTCTATATGCTCGATTTACTCGTTCGCACGGGTAAAAAACCTACCGAACTTCTTGCCGACCTTTTCGAGAAAGTTGGCGGTGAACATTTCTATAATCGTATTGACACACCCTTTGAAGGCGATAAACAAGAAAAAATTGATAAAATCCTTGCCGCAAACCCCGAAACTTTGGGCGGGCTGAAAGTAACAAAACTTGTCACAGTCGATGGCTTCCAATTCCATCTCGAAGATGGCGGCTGGATGCTCATCCGCTTCAGCGGCACCGAGCCAATTATCCGCGTTTATTGCGAAACGATGCACGCAGATAAAGTGGAAGCGATTTTGCAAGACGGCTTGAAAATTGCTGGTATCTAAAAAAACTATTGCGTAAAACGTATTGCGTAATGTTTTTTCTTACGCAATACGCAATACGAAATACACCTAACCTTGAATTCTCAAACTTCAACATTCCCCCTCACCGACACTCACGCCCATCTTTATTGGGATAGATTTGACGAAGACCGGGACGCGGTGATTGCGCGCTGTACTGAATTTAGCGTGATCCGCGTCCTCATCCCCGGAACGACCGTGGAGACAAGTCTTGCTTCCGTTAAATTGGCAGAATCTCACCCCAATCTTTTTGCTGCCATTGGCATCCATCCCACCGATGCGCTAGAATGGACTGATGATACGAAAGATGCACTTCAAGAAATGGCAATGCACCCCCATCCTAACCTTCCCCCGAAGGGGGAAGGAACTGTCTCCCCCCTTCGGGGGGAGATGTCCGTAGGACAGAGGGGGGCAGTTGTAGCCATCGGTGAAATCGGACTCGACTATTACTGGGATCGCGCGCCACACGATGTTCAAAAACACGTTTTAGAAGAGCAACTTTCTCTCGCTGAAGAACTTAGGTTGCCAGTAGTCTTACATTTACGAGAAAAAGGCGATGCCCTCGAGGGCGACTGCGCTGTTGACTTAATGAAAATGTTGAAGAAATGGCACGCAAGCCTCAGGTCACGCGAGAATCCATTGGCAGAACGCCCAGGTGTGCTACACTCCTTTTCAGGCACCCGCGAGATTGCGGAAGAAGCCATCGCACTCGGCTTTATGATTGGCGTGACAGGTCCGATTACGTTCAAGAAAATGTCCCAGCGGCGCGAGATGATTGCATCCCTCCCGCTAGAAAAAATACTAATAGAAACGGACAGCCCATTTTTAACCCCGCACCCCAAACGCGGGAAAAGAAACGAACCTGCAAATGTTCGTTTTATAGCCGAAAAAATTGCCGAAACACATGGCAAAGAGACGCGAGAAATTGCGGAGATTACCACCGCAAACGCCGCTCGCTTATTTAATTGGTGATATTTTGAGCAAGACGAATTTAACAAAAGAAATTGAAAAAGTAGAAGAACGGATACGTACCCAAGCGGACGAACGGCATCCTGATTTACGCGTTGCCTTAGAAACTTTGCTGGCATCAGGCGGAAAACGTGTGCGTCCTAAATTGGTTTTATTGATGGGCAATATGCTCGGCGCAGATAAAGAAAGATTGATAACGCTCGCCGCCGCAATTGAAATGTTGCACACCGCTACGCTAGTTCACGATGACCTGATTGATGGCTCATTAATGCGGCGCGGCAACGAGACCATCAACGCCAACTGGACTCCTGCCGCAACGGTGCTGACTGGTGATTTCATTTTCGCCCGCGCCGCCAAACTTGCCGCCCAAACAGGCTCACTAACCGTGATGGAAGAATTTGCCGAAACTTTGGCAATTATGGTCAATGGTGAACTAACCCAAATGTTTGACGCACGCGGCTTGGCAAATAGAGAAAATTATTACGGACGCATTTACGCAAAAACCGGTTCGCTTTTTGAACTCTCTACGCATGGCGCGGCAATTATCAGCCCCATTGACCCTGAAACAGTGAAAAAGGCGCGCAACTTTGGGCGTGAACTTGGCACAGCCTTCCAAATCGTGGATGACATTCTCGATTTCACAGGTGACCAAGCCGCAGTTGGCAAACCAGTTGGGAGCGATTTGTCGCAGGGGCTAATCACTTTACCCGCTTTATATTATATTGAAGCAAATCCAAAAAATGAACGCGTAAAATCCTTATTGCAAGGAAATTATCATAATTCAAAAGAAATTGCGCTCTTGGTTGAAGATATTCGCCAGAGCGACGCGATTCAACTTGCGCTTGATGAAGCA
The DNA here is from genome assembly GCA_964488755.1 of uncultured Anaerolineaceae bacterium. Classification (GTDB taxonomy): domain Bacteria; phylum Chloroflexota; class Anaerolineae; order Anaerolineales; family Villigracilaceae; genus Desulfolinea. The sequence continues at coordinate 5,812 of CAZAWS010000117.1, forward strand.
AAAAAATACGCGAACCGTGCCTTAGAATCACTAAATGGGCAAGCCCCCAGCGAAGAACGTTTTGCGCTTGAAAGCTTGGCTGAGTATGTGACGAATAGGGACGTTTAGGGGTGACAAGGGTTGCAAGAGTGACAA
>CAZAWS010000118.1:0-5930 GCA_964488755.1 uncultured Anaerolineaceae bacterium
GTTTTTGGGCTTTAGGCAGAGAAAAGAAGCCAGAAATGCCGTTTTCTTTGGTGGGTAATTCTAATTGTCGTTGAGCGCGTTTTTGTCATCTTTGCATACAAAAAAACAAAAAAAGTTTTTAAAATCCGCAAAAATCTGTCTGATCCGTAAAATCCGCGTTCTGTTTTGAGTCCCCCGAACGCTTACCTTTTAGCGTCACTCTCCGCAAAGATAGGGCAGATGTTTACGCCACGCGCCCTGTTTGGGGTTTCAGCACCCCAGCCCAAACCACGCGCATTGCGGTTTTTTATCCTATTAAAATCAGAAACTCGGTTTTTTAATCCTCATACATAAGGCATTGACTGCAAAGGAAAAACCGAGTTTCTTAAGTTGGATGCTTTTTTTGTTTATTTCTTCTTCCGCTTCCTGCGTTTTTGTGTTTTTTTCTCTTTTTCCTTATCTTGCTCTGCTTTGGTCGGTCCGATTTTATATTTTTCTGCCCATTTTTCTGCAAAAGGAACTTTGAGCACTTTGTAGCGAATTAGAAGCAAAATCACGCCCGCCAATGCCATTACTGCCGCGACAACACGGGTTATACTGGTATCGGTGCCAGGAATTCTTGGTTGGTCTGGGCGAAAGGCTTCAAGTAGAAAACGCCCTATGCCTGCTAAAACGAGCCATGCGGCAAAGGCGGTGCCTGGTTTATCTTTCTTGGGGTAACGGCGCAAATACCAAAGAATCAATCCCGCTGCAAGGAAATTCCACACCATTTCATAAGCAAAAGATGGGTGAAAGCGAGTTGTATCTGGATATAACCCCATATCGTTATAGGGCGGAATGCGATGGGAAGATTCAATAGAAATACCCCACGGGAGAGTGGTGGGTTGTCCATAAAGTTCTTGATTTATAAAGTTAGCGGGGCGTGCTACAGCTTGCCCAATTAACGCGGCAGGGGCAATGGAATCGAGCAAAAGCCATATATCGAGTTTATGTTTTTTAGCGTACCAAAGAAGTACTGCGCCACCAAATACTAAACCGCCATAAAAGTGCAATCCACCTTGAGGGATATTAAGAATCTGGATGGGGTTTTGCAGATAGTAGGGGTTTCCGCCTAGCGTAGCATTTGCAACGTACCAAAGACGTGCACCAAGAATCCCAATTGGGAGCAAGAAGATAATTGCATCCCAGAGGTATTCATCATCACCCCCGCGCCTTTTAATTTCTTTTGCGGTAATCCAAGCTCCTGCCAATGCGCCAGACATCACAAAGACGCCATACCAGCGCAGAGCTAGAGTGAAACTTCCTATATCAAATGAAAAAATGATTGGGTCTACCATAAATACCTCTTTCTTTTTCTAATCGTTCTGTCCCTATGAGGCTACAAAAGTCTTGGGCAATGGCTTCAGGAAAAAACTGAACGCATTTTATGGTTTTTAACACATAAGTCATTTCTACGAAGGCTTTTCTAATCTCTCTTTTCGGGTGGACAGATTATATCATTGCTTGTTTTTTTTCTTGTGCATATCTGCATTTAATGCTATATTTTAAAGGTCGGTTTGGGGACGGCATCTATTTTCCCATTTGCTTTTCAACTTCATGTCAACTATAAAAATTACGCTAACCTTATACGGACCTATAGCTAGATTTGCTGATGGCAAATATATTGCACAAAAAACTGTTAAACTCGAGGAAGGTCAAACTATTCAAGATTTGATAGATAAATTTGCAATTCCCTACGATCAAAAAAGCTATTTATTTATCGACAACATCTTATCGGACATGCCCGGTCTAAATGCCTCTTTAGGCGAAGTTTTAACAGATAATGCCCGAGTTGGGATTTTTTCACCCGAACACATATATCCTTATCAATATAGAGATGGACTACCCATGTCTGAATCCCTCACCAAAGAGCTAAAAAAGCGCGAGGGTGGAGTTATGCACAATACTTATTAATCGCGTAAAACATAACGCGTATTGCGTAAAATAAAGTCTTTGATTTTTTTACGTTTTACGCAACAGGTATTACGTTATTTGTAATTTCATCTTTTACCAATCAATCGTTCAAAAAAGGAGAATGTTATGGCAAAACAAATTTTACGTATCAATATGAGCACCCTCGAAGCAAAATATGAGGCAGTCCCCGAAAAATGGGCGAAATGGGGCGGACGTGGTCTCACATCATCCATTATTGTGGATGAAGTAGACCCCACTTGTCACCCTCTAGGACCCAATAACAAACTCGTCATTGCCCCCGGCTGGGTTTCTGGCAGTCCCGCCGCCCCTAGTAGCGGACGCACCTCCTTCGGCGGAAAAAGTCCGCTTACAGGCGGTATTAAAGAAGCCAACTCTGGTGGTCTTTCCAGTCAAAAAGTTGCTAAACTCGGTCTTGCCGCGATTATCATCGAAGGTATGCCCGCAAAAGGCAAATGGTATGAACTTTTCATTAACAAAGATGGTGTTAAGTTTGAAGACGCCGCCGATCTAATGGGCAAAGGTATGTACGAAATTGATACCCTGATGTGGGAGAAATACCCCAACAAACCCGCCGTCATTGGCATCGGTCCTGTTGGTGAAATGAAACTCTCCAATGCTGGTATCTCCGTAAATGATCCCGAAAACTCCCCTGGTCGCTACGCTGGTCGTGGTGGTTTAGGCGCAGTCATGGGCGTACGCGGCATCAAAGTTATGGTTGTTGACGACAAAGGCGGTCCTGGCGTTGAAGTTGCTAATAAAGAACTCTTCACTACGGGACGCAAAAAACTCACCGCCGCTATCGGCGAACACGCCCTTACCAAAAAAGATGGTGGCTTATGGCAGTTCGGCACCAATGTTTTGATGAACATCGTCAACGAAGCTGGCGGTTTGCCCACTCGCAACTTCAGTGCAGGTCAATTTGAAGGCGCGGCAAAAATTTCTGGCGAAACCGTAAAAGAAAATATCGAAGCCCGTGGCGGCGTTGGCGCGTATCATCACGCTTGTCACCCCGGCTGCATCATGCAATGCTCCAGCATCTACCCGCACGAAGACGGAACAGCTTTTGTATCCGTCATTGAGTACGAAACAGCCTTCTCATTAGGCTCAAACTGCGGCATTGACGATATCGAATATATCGCCCAAGCCACTTGGGAATGTAACGACATCGGTCTCGACACCATCGAAGCTGGCAACACCATTGCGATTGCGATGGATGGTGGATATCTCGAATTTGGCGATACAGAAGGCGCGCTGAAAACATTTGAAGAGATCCGCAAAGGTACCCCACTTGGACGTGTATTTGGTCAGGGTGTGGAAGCAACCGCGAAAGCCTTTGGCGTTTATCGCGTTCCCACCGTGAAGGGACAGTCGATGCCCGCCTACGAACCGCGTGCCATCAAAGGCATCGGCGTGACTTATGCAACCACCGTTATGGGTGCAGACCACACCGCTGGATACACCATCGCCCCTGAAATTGCAGGCGTTGGCGGCAAAGTAGACCCGCTAGACAACACCGCAAAAGGTGAGCTTTCCCTCACTTTCCAAGCGGCGACTGCTTTCATCGATAGCACTGGTTACTGCCTCTTCATCGCCTTCCCCATCCTCGATATTCCTGACGGTTGGGCTGGCATGGCAGAAACTGTTGCTGGCGTGACAGGACAAGACATCACGGGTGACGATGTTCTCGCTATCGGCAAAGAAGTTCTCAAGATGGAACGTCTCTTCAACGAAGCCGCTGGCTTCACCTCCGCAGACGACCGTCTCCCCGAATTCATGCGCGATGAAGCTCTTCCCCCACATAATGTAAAATGGGATATGGAAGATGCAGTCCTCGACAGCGTTTTCGCTTGGGTTCACGAAGACTAGGTTTTAGATTTAACAAAGAGGCTTGCGCTTTTGCGTGAGCCTCTTTTTATTTAATAGCAATGGTAAAATTGTTAATTAAAAACTGCCCAGCGTGGAATTGAAACCCCATGCTAAAATACAAAGTCCGTTTAAACGGACTTCCCGTATCAGGCTATAAATTCATTCATCGGTAACTTAGACAATAACACCAACATTTTGAGCAATTAGACGAAAAACCGTAAACGTTCAGCCATATTTAAATTATGCCTTAAGCTTTCAACGCTAATGACGAGAATTTTTAATACTTTTGCTGCATTTTTCCAGAAAGTTTATATATTTTTGTCATCTTTGCACATATAAAAACAAAAAGTTTTTAAAATCCGCGATAATCTGTCTAATCCGTAAAATCCGCGTTCTGTTTTGAGACCCCTGAACGCTTACAAAAAATCATTAAAAATCTTGGAGAGCACCAAAGCTATAATGCGGAAGAAAATCAAAAACTGATGACTAAGGATTAAAAATTGAAAATTATAAAAGTAGAAGTCCGCGTTTTTGCAACATTAAGAAAATATATGCCCGGATACGGCATTGGTGAAGCAAAGGTTATCGAAATTTCCGAGGGCACAACGCTAGAAGAGTTGCGGGCGCAACTCAAACTGCCCCTTGATGAAGTGAAAGTGATTATGCGAAACGGCATTCAATCTGAGTTGGAAGAAAAAATCGAAGATGGTGACCGCATTGCTTACATCCCCGCTGTGGGGGGAGGGTAAAGACATGAGAACAATTAATGAACGAGACCTAACAAGTTTTGAAAACCTGTCAACTCTTAAACAATTGGGGAGTATCTAAAAATGGCAATCTTTCAAAATCCGCTCTGGGGATTTGAGCTAACTTACCCCGATGGCTGGGCACAAAAATCTAATGGCGGGATGGACGGTTTCGCGCAAAATGCTTACGCCTTCGACCAAGCTGGGGCTGTCAATGAGCAAGCCGCACACATGCTCGTTCGCGGTGAATTTAACGGTAAACGTTCACCAATCGCACCGCTCTGGAATCAGCATATCACCAAATTATCCATCATGCTGGGCGCGAAAAAGTTAGGGGCATCGCCTTTTAGTATGGGCGGTGCAAACGGCTTTGAGGCAGAAATCCAACTTCCTAAGAAAACAAATCGCCGTCTCTGGACAGGGATTTTGGCACGTAAGACGGTCATTTTACATTTTATGGTTTCGCATAAAAAAACAGAACGAGATGCGTTCGAGCCACAGGTGACGAAGATTATTTCAAGTTTGCGTTTTCTTGATGAACTAAAAGGACTTGATAGAACTAGCGATAATTTGCCTATCCCGCCCAATTATTTACCCGTTAACGCTAATACGCTTGTGCCCGATGCGAAAAATGATGATAGCTGGCGCGCATACGATGGGCAAAGTAACCTTGATGCATTACAAAATTTTTATTATAGAGAACTCCCCAATTTTGGCTGGGAGATTGGCGAGTTTATCCCCTTCCCCAATCAGGTGGAAGTAAATTTTACCCGTTTACGGATTCACAAAGACGATACAACTGCCACGCTAGGCATTTTGCCTTTTGGAGAAAAGCACCCTTTAGGCAAAATTATTCTTAAATATGATAATAAGAAAAAGGAGTAATTATGGTTTCCATCCATTTATACGGAAAGTTACGGCGCTATGCAGAACAAAGCAGTGCCACAGGTGATAGCATTATTGAAGCCGAAGCACTCGAAAATGAACAGGTTTACGATTTTTTAGAGCGACTGGGTTTTGATATTGACGAATTATATACCATTTTTGTCAACTCTCGCCTACTCACTTCGCGCACAAAAATGGCACCTTTTTTGGGCTACCAACAAGTTTGCGAAGAGGATTGCCTCTGCTGGGAATTATCGGAGACCGTAAAAGACGGCGACCGTATTGGCTTATTTGGCGAAGATATGCCCGCATTAGTGGCGTAAATTCTAGCCACCTGACAGTTTCGTTTTTGAAGGTGGTTGAGTAGTCCGTAGCGGTAGCGGAGGGCGTATCGAAACCACGAAATAGCTAAATTTATAGAACCCGTTGGTTTCGATACGGCGAAAAGCATCGCCTACACTTCGGCTGGCTCAGTAGCCA
>CAZAWS010000119.1:0-5914 GCA_964488755.1 uncultured Anaerolineaceae bacterium
CAGTGAATCAGTAGACCTGTGGGGCAGGGATTAGGAATCGGTGGGTGTTGCATCATAAAAAGTAACTTCTTCTTTGACTGCGCGTTCGCCGTATTCTTTGTAGCCTTGTTTTTGGTTACGAACGTAGCGAATATATCCATTAAGAGCGCGGATGGTATTACCGTAAAGTTGTCTTTGTGATTCTAGCTTGCCCTTTGTATAGCCAAGTTCATTGCAAACAATAAAAGCACTGAGAACTTCTTCTAAAGAGCCACGAGCTATGTAATAGAAACGCAAACTATCAAGATAATGATAGCGTCCATATCCCTCAGCGATATTAAGCGTGATGCTCACGGAAGCGCGGCGTATTTGACTAATTAGATTATATTTTTCATCAGTCGGTAAAGATTTACTAATACGATAGGCTTCTTGAACAACCTTCAAAGCCAACTTATACGCATCCAAATCTTCAAAACCACGCTTCCCTTTCACCACCATACTACTCCCTGTTCCACTATTTTACTAATCCATCGATTCCTGTTCCACTGATTCCTAGTCTACTGATTCCTGTTTTACTAATTTACCGCATCGTCAACGCCATAACCGCTTTTTGTGCGTGCATACGGTTTTCGGCTTGGTCGAATACGACTGAGTTGGGTCCGTCCATCACTTCGCTGGTGACTTCAACATCACGGTCAGCGGGGAGGGGGTGCATATAAATGGCATCTGGTTTTGCCAAATCCATTTTGCGTTGGTCGGTGATCCAGCTCTTATATTTATCTTGGATGGCTTTGCCTTCGGCGGGATCTTGGGTGGTCAACAGAGGACCCCAGGATTTTGCGTAGACGACGTCTGCATCTTTGAACGCGGCTTCCATATCATCGGTGACTTCAAAACCGGCACCGGCGATACGAGCTTGTTCTTTGGCTTGCTCCATGATCTCAGGGCGGAGTTTGAACTCAGGCGGATGCGCGAGAACCACATCCAGACCGAAGCGTGGCATTTGCAAAACAAGCGATTGCGGCACAGACATCGGTTTTAGGTAAGAGGAAGCATACGCCCAAGAAACGACCATTTTCTTGCGTTTCAAGTTACGCCCTTTCTTCTCAATGATGGTCATAATATCCGCCAAGCATTGGTGTGGATGATAAATTTCGCATTGCATATTCAGCACGGGGACGCGGGATGCGCTGGCGACCAAGTTCAAATAACGGTTGCCGATGCCCCAGTCCACGTGGCGGATGGCGATGCCATCGAAATAGCGACCAAAAATCTCGCCCATTTCGGTTTCAGTGTCACCGTGTGAGATTTGAGTGGTGCGGCTTTCGATGAAAGCAGCGTGTCCGCCCAATTGCGCCATCCCAGACTCAAATGAGCCACGGGTGCGGGTGCTGGAGAAGAAGAAAAGCATTGCCAAAGTTTTATCGCGCAAATAAGCATGGGGTTCGCCCAAAGCGCGTTTTTTCTTCAAATCCCAAGCTACATCTAAAATAGTGTCAACTTCTTCTTTGCTGAAGTCAAGATCGCCAATGAGGTCTCTGCCTCGTAAATCTGATTGCATATTAGTCTCCTTATATCTAATTCACCACAGAGACACAAAGAACACGAAATTTTTCTTTATGCCCCCAAAGGATTTCTTTGTGCCTTTGTGGTGAAAACTCTAATCGTTTGTTAACCCCTTATTCCATCTTCCCAGAAACCAACGCTAACAATGCCATGCGCATCACAACGCCATTGAAAGCTTCTTGCCAGTAGCGTGACCAGCGAGTAATATCAACGTCAGCGGGGATTTCATCCATGCGGGGCAATGAGTGAAGCAGGATCGCGTCTGATTTGGCTTTGTTTTTGAGCAAATCAACAGTGATTTTATAATTAGCGGGGGTCATGCCTTCATCACCGGTGCGCTCATCGCGTGGTTTGGTGTAATCGGGCTGAATGGTCGGCTCAACGAGAATTACATCTGCTTCGCCAATTACATCGCCAACATGCTCTGCATAGCTGTAATTTAGACCCATCGCATCAAAGTCTTTTTCATATTCTTCGGGCATTTCCATACCAGGAGGGGCTACAAAAGTGATTGGGCAATCGAATTGTGTTAATCCGTAACCAAGTGAGTGCATAGTGCGCATTCGCATATCGCCAACTGCGACCCAGCGTAAGCCGTCGAGGGTGCCTTTTGAGCGCAATACGGTATAAAAATCGGTCAAAATTTGGGTAGGATGTTCGCCCCAGCCGTCTCCACCATTGATGATGGGAACAGATGCCCATTTTGCGGCTTCTTGTGGCGCGCCTTTCTGAAAATGGCGCGTTACAATCATATCGCCGTAATACTCCAACATTTTGAAGGTATCTTTGATAGATTCTAGATAAAAATCACCGGCACGGGTCATTTTTGCATCGGAGAAACCGGTGACGTGTCCACCTAAGCGGTGCATGGCGGCTTCGTGTGCCAAGCGGGTGCGGGTGGAGGGTTGATAGAAGGCAGTTACTAAGGTTTTATCTGCCAAAAGGTCTGTATTTTGGCGATTGCGAGCAAAAGGCTCTAATTCTTCGGCTACTTCAAATACGCGGAAAAATTCATTCCGTTCAAAATTCTTGAGTGACAAGATGTCGCGACCAGCAAAACTACGCATGTTGAACCTCCTAAGTTCAAAAATAAAATTGGATTGTGTGAAAAACTACAGACTGAAAATCAAATAACTTGCATTATTGTGATTGCGGTGGTTGTGTCGTAAAGCGTATTGAAACCAAAGCAAATTTGTTCTTTGGGTGCTCCGCTTTGATTTCGATACAAATGATGAGCGTGCTATCATTCACTCAACCGCCGCTATTAAAATGTATAAGTTATCTAATTGAAAATCTTAAAACTACCCTTACTCCTCTTGCATCTTTTCAGATAAGAGGGCGGGAAACAGTGCATAAAACTCGGTGGCTTCTACTACCTCTTTCAGTGGTACTTGTTCCATACCTCTGTGGGCATAAACCTCATCGCCAGGACCAAAGCCAATGGCGGGAATTCCCGCTTTGCCAGCCCAGTAAGTGCCATTGGTTGAGAAATCCCAAGTGTCTAACTCACGTTCTTCACCCCACAGGGCTTTGACTGTATCTTGCCCTGCTTGGGTCATAGGATGGTCATCTTCCTGCAACCAAGCTGGGTAGTATTTTGATACAGGGAATTTGAATCCCGTATAGGATGGCTCATCGTAGAAAAGTTCTTCTACCTTGATTTCATCTTGTAGATAATCGGGAATTAACCCTTTGATTTGTGCAATCACGTCATCATGGGGTTCATTTGAGGTGATACGGCGGTCAAGGTAAATTGAAAACTCATTAGGCACTGCATTGAGTGAAGCCGTTGTGACTTTTAGATCTGTGACAGCGACAGAGGGTCGTCCTTGTTGAGGGTGAGACCCCAAGCCGAGACGAAAGCGTCTATCGAGTTCGCGAATTTGGGTGATAACTGCCATCATCTTGTAGACAGCGTTGTCACCTAAATAATGGGTTGCCGCATGTGCGGAGCGTCCTGAAGCGGTGAGCTTTAATTCGATACGCCCTTTGTGCCCACGATAAACTTGCATTTTGGTCGGCTCACCAATGACGACAAAGTCGGGGCGAATGCCGGGGTCTACTTCTACAAAGGTGTTTGGGGCAATGCCGTCACACCACTCTTCCATATTGCCGAAGTACCAAGCTGTTGTGCCGTCAAGCAAGCCTAAATCACGCGCGAAGCTGAGTCCATAGATCATACCGGGAGTCGAGCCTTTTTCATCCACCGCACCGCGTGCAAAAAGAATGCCATCTTCAACTTTCCCGATGAATGGATCCCATTCCCAATTATCAGGATCGCCGATGCCAACCGTATCAATATGGGAATCGTAAACGATTACGCGTTCGCCATCACCGATACGCCCCATGATATTGCCCATTTTGTCGAAGCGAACTTCATCAAAACCGAGTTTATTCATCTCTTTTGCGATACGATCTCCAACTTCTTTTAGTTCGCCATTCATGCTGGGAATGGCAACAATATCCCGTAAAAATTGTATAATGTCGTCTTCTGCGGCATCAACACGTTTTTTGATTTCTTGAACAGCTTCTTCTCTTGAATACTTCATCTTCTAAAAAACTCCTTAGATATATTTTTTTATCAACGTCTTGATGTTGATATTAACTTTGTATATGACCCAAAACATGAAAATCAAAATAGCCGGGCAAGAAATAGCCCAAACTATAATCAATTACCTGTTTTGAATCTAAATAAATACGAGAACTGATGCGCAATAGAACGTCGCCACGCTGAATTTCGAGAGCCTTTGCTACTTCTGCTTTTGCGCTGGTGGCATTTACACCGATTCTTGCTACCGTAGGCAAATCGCCACGTTCTAACATAAAATCTAGAACTGAGCCTTTGAAGTTTTCAGGGAACTCGTCTACAGATAAAAACTCATGAGGGAGAATATCGATTAAATATGCCGCGGCACGTTCGTTGGTACACATTACACGAGAAACTCTTGTTAGCGGTGTTTTTGTTGGTAGCCCCAATTTGCCCGCTTGTTTTTTGTTGGCAGGCACGGTATCAATTTTTAATTCTTTCACCTTTACAGTTTCCCCCATTCGCTTAGCCATGGTTTGAATGCTTTCTAAAACCTCAAGTCCGCTCTCTAAAACAGGAGCGTCGCCTACAACAAAAGTTCCTGCCCCTTGTCGTCTTCGGATTAATCCTTGTGTTTCAAAGGTGCGCATTGCTTCGCGCAAAGTAGCGCGCGAAACGCCTAATTGCTTTGCTAATTTTGGCTCAGAAGGCAAACGCTCTCCTGCGGGGACAGCGGAAATAACAGCCCCTAAATTATTTTGTAATTCCTGAAAAGGTGAAGGCAAAGCCATAGTAATTCCTATTAGAACTGCATTGCATCTCTAAAGATGCGTTGCAGTTCGAGTTATCAAAAACACGCTCATTTTGCTAGGTCCGATGTGCAACGCATCTACTCTACAACCGGTATAAACTCAAACTTGGTTATATCGACCAAGCCTAAATCTGAAATTCTTAATTCGGGGATAACGACTAACGAGAGCAAAGAAAATTGCATATTGGGGTTGTTCAGCGTGCAACCACAAGTCTTGAATGCATCTAAAACAGAAGCCGCCTTTGCCGAAACAATTGAAGCATCTTCGCGAGACATTAGCCCAGCAATCTCTAATTCGACCAGCCCAATCACCTTGCCATCTTTCACAACAACTTGCCCACCACCAACTTCGGCAAGTTTGTTTGCGGCTATTGCCATATCTTCTTCGCTTGTCCCCGTTACAATCATATTATGACTATCATGTGAAAAAGTAGAAGCGATGCCACATTTTTCGGTGAAGCCAAATCCACTTACGAGACCGACGCTCACTCTACCGGTAGCATTATGCCTTTCAGCAACAGCGAGCTTTGCAATATCTTTGTCCCCTCCGAGGGGGGGGAGACACACTTGACCATCTTCTATTTGGACTTCCATCCTAAGATGCTTGGTGGGTGCCTGATTTTCTATCACGCCGATGACATTTGCCGTGACGCTCTTGCCCGAACTTGATTCCGTTAAAATAGCAAAATCTTGCGCCTCGAGCGGTTTCGCCAAGTGGACAGATTTCCGCACCCATTCTGGATACTCATTTTTTGGCAACTCTATCGTCAACTCACCATTTTGGGCAATGACCTGCCCTTTAGCAATCACCATTTCGGGGTGAAAATTCTGTAAATCTTCAACAATTAGCACATCCGCCCAACGACCGGGGGCGATCATGCCCATTTTACGGGTTAATCCGAAGTGTTCGGCGGTGTTAATCGTCATCATCTGAAGTGCAATCATCGGAGGCAAGCCTACGTCAAGCGCGTGGCGCAGCACTCTGTCCATGTGTCCATCTTCGACAAGTGTCCCAGCATGAGAATCATCGG
>CAZAWS010000120.1:0-5898 GCA_964488755.1 uncultured Anaerolineaceae bacterium
ATGTGAATCCGCTTTTTGTGGAGCTAACACAGGCTGTTTATAATTATTTCAATATAAGTGGCTAAAGGCAAGTAGAAAAGAGAGAGAGATTATGCGTGATGGGGAATTTGTATTTGAGTAGAATATAAAGATGATTTGTCCAAGAAACAAAAAATCCCTTGTGCGGGTTCAAAATTCCGCACAAGGGATTTTAATTTCTACAATGCTATTGATACAAGTTTTTATCTTAAAGCCGTTCTTCTGAGCCAACATCTAAAATCGCTAGACCTGTGACTATTTTGGGATAAAAATCTGTTGATTTTTGGGGCATTTTCTCATCAACTTCAGTGCAGGCGGAGATTTGCTCCATGCGGGTGGCATTGAGGATGAAGAGGTAGGCATTTTTATCTTCGGCGACGCGTTCGTAGCCGAGATCGGGTTCACGGAGGTATTCTATGCCTTCTTTGGCATCAATTTTTTCTGCGCTAATGCCTAAGATATGCTCCAACAAAAGTTTATGTAAAATGCTGGCATCGAGGGCGCGCCAGACATCTGCTCGTTCGGGGGATAATGTGTCCATAACGGAATCAGCTTTCAATTCAAGGGCGTAAACGCCGCTGTTGGTGACTAATCCGTAGCATCCTTTTTGTCCCAACACAGAAGCCATGCGGGCTTCTAGTTCCGCACGGTCATCCAGTTTTTCTATCTTAAAGTATTCATCTGCTTTGGCGAGAATGGCTTCGGTATCCATTTTTTCGTAATCAAAAATGAGACGATGCGTGGGCAAAATGGTAAGCCCAGGATTGCTAGTGCTGACAAGGGCGACCATGAGGTAGTTGAATGCGGCATTGGCAGGGGCATCGGGGAATTTGGCGCGCATTTCTTCGCGGTAGGCGATGGCAGTTTCGTAGCGGTGGTGTCCATCGGCGATGATAAGCCCTGTTTTCGGAGCCATTTCTGCCTGAACAGCTTTTAGAACTTCTTCATCCGTGACAACCCACATTTTTTGGCGAACATCTTTCTCGAAAAGTTCAGTTACGTCTATATCGGGATCACGCTGAACAGCTTGGTCGAGGAGGGTATCCACTTTATTTTCAGCATCGGGATAAAGGATGAAGATATTGCCATAATAGGCTTCTGTGGCGCGGGTGAGGTTGAGGCGATCCATTTTGGGACCATCGTGGGTGCGCTCGTGGGGGAGGACGATACCTTCTTCAAATTTGGCGAGTTCGAGGGCGGCAATCATTGCTTTGCGTGTGACTTTCTGCCCATTGAGTTCAAATTCTTGATGATAAACGTAGATGGCGGGTTTATCTTCGTATTTCAAAACGCCTTTGGCGAGCCATTCGCTTAAAAAAGCTTGTGCGCGGGTATAGACGTTTCCACCGTTATGATCGCTTTCAAATTCTTTGCCTTTAATCATGCGAACGACATTATAGTCGTTCATATCATAATACTTGTCTTGCAAACCGTACCGTACGCGATCGTAGGGCTGGCTAATGAGGGTGGCTATATCGCCGGCTTTTTCAGGATTGTAGCGAATGCCTTTGAAGGGTTTTATATTTGCCATTTTTTCTCCATTTTTTTATACGATTTTTGTACACGGAGTTGCGCGGATTTCACGGAGAGAGATTTTACTGTCACGGAGAAAAAACAAAAAAGTTTTTTCTCCGTGTAATCCGTATTTTTCCGTGTACAAATTTTTAAGTTTATTCTTTAAGCGCGTTAATTACGTTTTTGGCGACTTCGGTGCCTACGCGGGCTTTTGCTTCACTCGTGCCTGCGCCGATGTGGGGTGAGCCAATAACTTGCGACAAAGTATATAATTTATGTCCTTTGCTTGGTTCTGCGGCATAAACATCGAGAGCCGCGCCTGCGACTTTTCCACTTTCGATGGCGGCGTAGAGTGCGTCTTCGTCCAGTGTGCCACCACGCCCGCAATTGATGATAGAAACGCCATCTTTGGCTTTAGCAATTTCTTCTGCGCCAATGATATTATGCGTCTCGTCTGTATGCGGGACATGCAAACTGAGATAATCAGCTTGGGATAGGACCTCTTCGAGGGACATCATTTCAATTCCATCAGCGGATTCGACATAGGGATCGTACGCGACGACCGACATTCCTAACGCCTTCGCGCGTGACCCAGTGGCTTGCGCGATGCGCCCAGCACCTACCAGCCCGAGCGTTTTACCGCCAAGTTCGCTCCCCAAGAAGGATTTCTTCGCCCATTCCCCAGCTTTCATCGAAGCCGTCATCTGCGGGATTTGGCGTGCGAGCGCAAAAATATAGCCAATCGTTAACTCAGCGACTGCGGCTGTAGAAGCCGTGGGGGTATTAAGAACTTGAATTCCTTTTGAGCGAGCATAATCTACATCTATATTGTCGAGTCCAACACCGCCACGCACGATGGCTTTGAGATTTGTCGCCACATCAATCAATGATTCTCGAACAGTTGTACGGCTTCGCACAACCATCGCGTCAAATTCTGGAAGCATTTCCATTAATTCTTCGGCGGTCACATCAGGTTTATCAACCACTTCTATACCGGCTTCGGCAATCATATCTAGCGCGGCTTGTGCGGTTGCATCGCAAATTAGTACTTTCATAGTTTTTTATCCTTTTCTTGATTCGCGCAAAGACGCTAAAGCGCAAAGAAAAAATCCTTAAAAGTTTTTCTTTACGTCTCTGCGGCTTTGCGTAATACCTATCTCTATAATTCTAAAATATCTTCAATTTGATCTGTCAGCCATTTCAAATCATCAAGCTGAATATCGCCCATGTGAGCAATGCGGAAGGCTTTTTCTTTGAGAACGCCATATCCGTTTGAAATCATAGCACCGCGTTTAGCTAATTCTTTGTTCAAATCAGCGACACTGATTCCGCGCGTATTGCGGATATTGGTCACGGTCGGGGAGACGTATTGCTCATCTGCCGCGTAGAGTTCAAAATACTTTCTTGCCCAATCTTGGATATATTTTGCCATTTCAGCATGACGCGCAAAGCGATTTTCAACACCTTCGGCAAGAATGCGATCCATTTGCACGTTGAGAGCATTAATTAAACTAATTGCAGGTGTCGCGGGAGTCTGATTTTTGACAGCTTTGCCTTCGAGGGCTACAAAGTCGAAATAATAGCCCTTGTTTTCAGTTGTTTTGGAACGCTCAAAAGCCGCGTCACTAACAGTGATAACACAAAGTCCGGGCGGGAGTGCGAAGGCTTTTTGCGTGCCAGCGAAAACGACATCCAAACCCCAGTCATCTACAAGGATCTCTGCGCCAGACATGATACTGACGGCATCCACAAGAACGAGCACTTCAGGATATTTCTCTTTGACCATCGCCGCAATTTCTTTAAGCGGATTGGTGACACCTGTCGCAGTTTCATTATGCGTAATACAAACAGAATCAAACCCACCTTGTGCGAGTTTCTCGTCCACCATTTCTGGGGTAATCGCTTCGCCCATTTCTACTTTAATAACTTCAGTTTCTTTGCCGTTTGCGGTTGCGATTTGTGCCCAGCGTTTTGAAAACGCGCCACAATCGGTCATCAGTGCTTTGGTCTGCACACAGTTACGAATCGCGCCTTCCATCATCCCCGTTGAAGAAGATGTAGAAAGATAAATGCGATTATCGGTATAAAGAAGTTTCTTCAACTTCTCTACCACTTCGCCGTGCATTTTTGCATAAAGGGGATCGCGATGCCCAATCATAGGAACTGCCATCGCTTCGAGGATTTCGTCCACTACGTGAGTGGGACCAGGAATAAAAAGTTTTTTGTACATGGAAACGCCTCCAAATAAGGTTGATATTGTTTAAATGAAGTTGTCTGACAACTTCAACGATATTATACCTTAATTCATCCAAAAACCCCCTCAGAAAGTCACTCTCTGAGGGGGTTTTTAATCCATAAATCATCTTTTTAAAGAGAGGCTGACGCACTCTTCATATCTATTTCACACGCACAAATTTCCGCTTCCCCACCTGTAAAACGCCTGGGTTGGGAAATTCAATACGCACATCGTGCAATCTTTCTCCATCTAAACGCACGGCATTTTGCTTTGCCATTCGATAAGCATCTGAGTTACTGCTCACCAGCCCAGACTCCCTAAGAACGTCTAAAATGCTTTGCCCTTTCTGTAACTCATATTCGGGCATATCATCTGGGATGGCTTTCCTCTGGAAAAGGGCTACAAAAGCATCCTCTGCTGGTTGGGCGAATTCTTCTCCATAAAAAATGCTAACGATCTCGCGAGCGAGAAGCATCTTCACGTCACGCGGATGTTTACTGCCCTCAGCAAGCTCACGCAAGAGCGTGTCGATTTTTGTCGGGGAGAAGCGCGTTACAAGGCGGAAATATGCGTCCATTGCCGAATCCGGGATAGACATCAATTTCCCGTACATATCCTCTGCCCCAGTATTAATGGGGACGATATTGCCAATTGATTTAGACATCCGCTGAACGCCATCGGTGCCGGGCAAGATGCCGCAAATTACGCCCACAAGGGGTTTTTGCCCCATTGCTTCTTGGAGTTTTCGCCCGCCCATCATGATGTTGAAGAGTTGGTCGGTGCCGCCAATTTGCACGTCTGTTTCCATCGCAACCGCATCGTAGCCCTGCATGAGCGGATAAAAAGTTTCGTGCAAGTAAATTGGCTCACCAGAATCCATACGTTTCGAAAAGTTTTCACGCGCCAAAAATTGCTGAACGGTGAAATTCTGCCCCAAACGAATCAAGTCAATCAGAGTCAGTTTTGAAAGCCATTCGCCATTATAGCGGACAATGGTTTTTTCTTTATCTAGCACACGAAAAGCTTGCTCTGCGTAGGTTTTTGAGTTCTCCAAAATCTTTTCTTCGGACAAAATTGGGCGGGCTTTATTTTTGTCGGAGGGGTCGCCAACCAGCGCGGTGTATGAGCCAATCAAAAAGGTAACTTCATGCCCCAAATCTTGAAATTGACGCATTTTTCGCATTGAAATTGTGTGCCCTAAATGTAAATCAGTAGATGTGGGATCGTAGCCGCAATATACACGCAAGGGCTTGCCTGTCTTTTCTGAGGTGATTAGTCGCTGACGCAACTCTTTTTCCATAGAGGCTTGCATTGTCTTATCGCCATATTCCGTACCTTGCATTAAAAGTTCAACTTGTTGGTCTATATTCATTTTTCTTCCTTGTGATACTATTTTTTCATAGAGAAATTTTGTAATCTTCGTCTTTAATCTTTTTACATGCGAGAATAATAATAACTGCCCTTCTCTTCTTTTTCTAAACGTAAATTGGTCTTTTTTAAGATTTCCTGAAGGATTTCTTCACCTTCTACAAAACCCAAACGTCCTTCTACTTTTCCCTGATATTGGACTTCGCCAAGCGTGCGAAACTGGAAACGAGCTTTCTCGCTGAATACCTGAACTCTTCTCCCCCACCGAGCAGGCGCGACGCTAACGTTCTTAACCTCAAGCCAGGTCAGTGCCACCTGACGAATACCATTCTCAAACGTGATGCCGCTATCACCCACCTTCATCACCGTTCTGCGATCCATCCAATTCCCAAAGGAGGTACTAAACGCGGCAAAAAGAAAAAACACCCAGAAAACCCAGGCAATGGTGGAAATACTGCCCACAGACCAATACATTACGGCTATAGCAACAGAGACTACGCTGGCAAGTGCCCACGCGTTAAACTCTCCACGGCGGGAAATTAGTTCGGGTTTGTGTTCTTTGTTTAACATGGGGAGTATTATACAACAGAATAGTTTTTAACTTCTTAACGAAAACCACCAGGAGCACTAAAGAGTTGTTGGTTAATTTTATGCCGCCCTCTCTGCCCTTCGGGCATCTCCCCCAAAATGGGGGAGAATTTCCCCGCTCCCGTTTTGGGAGAGGGACGACCTGAGCGTAGCGAAAGGTCAGGCGTTGTACT
>CAZAWS010000121.1:0-5886 GCA_964488755.1 uncultured Anaerolineaceae bacterium
TTTGATGGGCGTGAAGGGACTCGAACCCATGACCTCACGGATGTGAACCGTGCGCTCTAACCAGCTGAGCTACACGCCCGTAGAACGGTGAAAATTATAACAGATTTCTCTAGGGTGGCGGCAAATAATCCCAAGGGTTCAGTTTACTATATCGGGAGTGCATCAGTTCAAAATGCAAATGCGCCCCCGATGAGGCTCCTGTGTTTCCAAATGCCCCAATCACTTCGCCTTGCCCAACGCTTTGACCGCAGACTACATTAAACGCGCTCATGTGCGCATATAAAGTCTGGAAACCGGTTCCGTGGTCAATGATAATCATATTCCCATAACCGCGATCATTCCAACCTGCATAAACAATTACGCCCGCGTCAGCAGCAAAAATAGCAGCCCCTTCGTGTCCGGCGATATCAATCCCGCGGTGATTGGTTTCAGGCGACCAATCGTAACCTGATAAATAATGATTTGCCGCGGGCCACACAAAGCTCCCGTAGCCTACTGCCCCGCCTTCAACTGGTTGGCAAGCCCCATCGCCAAGGATACTAGCTACAGCAGGATTTTCACGCGTTACCCCAATCGGCGCACTCCATGAGATAAAAAGTCTCTCCCCCCCCGGCACAATTAAATGCGTACCGGCTTCGATATTGGGATTAGCATAATCGCCAATATCATTTTTATTTAAATTATTGGTTGGATACTCAACAATAGCGTCAGCGTTTACCCCAAAGAAATCGGCTACACTATTGAGACCGTCTCCATCTTGCCACTCATAATAAGTGCCATTTACGGGCAATATATTTAACTCCTGTCCCGCTTTTAGACGGTGGGGATCATCGAGCAAGATATTATAGTTGCTCCATAAAATAGTTTGCGGTTTTAGCCCAAATTGTTCTGAAATACCAAAAATAGTATCCCCTTCTTGAACGGTATAGGTTATTATGTCTAAGCGTGGACGAGAAGGGATTGTGGTATGCATCATCGCCATGCGCGGAATTCCCCGCAGGGCAGTATCAAGCGGCGATGGAGCTTCATTTAGCTCGGCGGTTAAGGTAGGTTGGGCTTCTACTATTTCTTCATTCTCACTGGGGGCATCTGTATAGAATCCCCGCATTAGAAAAATCACACCAATAACAGCCAGCAAGAGGAACGCGTTCGTAGCCACGCGCAAAGTCGATTCGCCCAAGCCGAGTTGGTAAATTAGTTCCATCCCACGGCTGAGCCAATTCTGTGGTCTTTCAGAAGAGGATTTCTCTTCTTTCTTAGGGTTGTTTTTTATATCATTATCCATAGATTTCACCGCGCGGCATCATATCACGATGGATTTTAAGCGTCAAGCGAGATTGGAGTCCGAAATCTCCAGATTTCAGCGTTTAGGGGGATGTGGGATAGCTTCGCGCGTGTCCCTCGACTTGGCTCAGTATAAATTTTGAGCTTGGGTGCTGATTCTCTCAGCTTTTCTGCGGCGGAGGCACATTTCCGTTTACGCCAAGTGAATGTCGATTGCGGGCACTCAAGTTTACTGCACGCGCGTCGCGTTCTCTTCATCCAATTAGACTGGCACGACACATTCTGCCCGATCATTTTCGGCATTATTTACCAAAGTCGAAACAGGATACGCATCCATTTTATCGGGAGAATAGGGCGCAAGTAGGGGGGCTAAATCGGTGCGCGCTTTGGGGTCTAGCCACTGCCTATAAAATTTGGGCAGGATAATGGCGGGCATTCGCTTGTGAATTGGCGCAACCGTGTCATTTGGCTCGGTGGTGATAATGGTGCAGGTTTTAACGCGTGAGCCATCGGCACTTTCCCAGTCTGACCATAAGCCGGCAAAAGCAAAAGGCTGGTGAGATTTCATAAAAATATAATACGGCACTTTTGTTTTTTGCCATTCGTAAAATCCATCTGCCAAAATCAGACAGCGTTTATATTTATAAGCCCCCTTGAACGATGGTTTTTCTGCCAATGTTTCAGCACGGGCATTGATTGAACTAAATTTTTCGTTTCTTGCCCAAGAGGGAATAAAGCCCCATAAAAAGAAAGTGGCTGAGTTGCGCCCGTCATTGGGAATTGCTAAAAGCGGCTGACCAGGCGCGATATTAAAGCGCGGCGCAAAAATTGGGGGAAAACCGAAACTGCCGAAATAATCGGCGGGGTTGGCTGTGAGTGTAAATCGTCCGCACATAAAAAAACCTTGTAGTGAGGGCTTTAGCCCTTTTTCTCGCAAAATATAATCGCTAAAGCGATTACTACGAGGGGGAGGCTAAAGTGCGATAATCATCCTCGCGCTTTGTCACGCCTTCTGCGTCTAAATGCTCTAAAAACGCTTGCGCGTAGCGACGGCTTGTACCGAATAAATCACGAGTTTCTGAAAGGGTGATTTTCCCGTTTTTATCTAAATACGCCCGCAACATTGCTACCATTTTTTTATAATCGGATTGCTGAAAAATGACTTCTTGCGAGACTTTTACGAAATCGCCCAGCTCTATTAATGCGTTTAGGATTTCATCACCGACTTCTTCGTAGGATGCTTTGATTGTGGGAGGGGCGTAGGGATTTGCGTTAAAACGCCGCGTCAACGCGTGGATTTGAGCTTGCTGGCTTTCGGTAAAGGTGATGCTGTGCTTGGGCATTTTCACGCTCCCGCCTGCCTGAATAAGTTCTTCTGCGCCCGATAGTTTTTCTAGCATGGCGTTGAAGAGTTTGGTATCAATCTTCAATCTACTCTTCAACTCTTGGCGTGGAATTCCTGCGCGCAAAGGAAACTTTTCGTGATATGCCGCAATCATATTGAGCGTGCGCTCTGTGAGCGCGTCCCAATGAGTTGTGGCGATGACGAAATCTTGAAGCGAGAACTGCACTGCATCCGATCTTGGATGCGTTGCAGTTCGGGTTTTAGGAGCAGCCTCATCTTTAAGATGCAATGCACCACGATCTAAGTTAATAATTTTCTTTTCAGCAAATAATTCATTAACGGCTTCTTGGGCATCTGCATCTTCGAGCCGTGATTCGCTAATGAGATTTTTTAGCGTATCTGCCCCATTTGCCAAGGATGCCTGATATAGCACGTCTGCGGGTGAGCCTTCAGCAAGAGAAGTTAGTTTTTCAATCACGCCTTCATCAAAACGTTTGTGTCTGCCTTTGGGCTGATGGTCAATAATCACACCGCCGCCGAGCGTTTCAGCGGGAGATGGTCGGCGCAGAATATAACGATCCCCGCGCACGGTCACGATGGGGTCGCGGAGTTCTAGTTGAATCCACGCGCTTTCACCGGGATTAAGAATCTCGGCACCGAGCAAGCGCAGGGTCGCGATCGTTTCGCTCGCACCTACGAAGAGCTTCACTTCGGTATTATGTTTGAGCGGCTGAGATATGTCATCCAAGAGACGGAATCGAGCATCCAAGCGACGAGTTATTTGATATTGTCCCGGCTTGGTAACGACTTCGCCGCGATGAACATCCTCGAGCGAAATCCCAGAGATGTTGACCGCTGTACGAGAGCCGGGGATTGAAATTTCTTCTTTCTTTTTATGCGTTTGCAGCCCGCGCACGCGCCCTTTTTGCTCGGAGGGGAGAATAAGCACCTCATCGCCGAGACTGAGATTGCCATCGGCGAGCGTACCTGTGACCACCGTGCCAAAACCCGCGATGCTAAAAGCGCGGTCAATGGGCAGGCGCGGACGACCTAAATCGAGCCGAGCGGGTTCATTTTGAAGGAGTTTGCTGAGAGTCTCGAGCAGATTATCTAGCCCCGTACCGTCTTTGGCAGAAACGCGCACAAAAGGCGCGTTTTCAAGGGCAGTGCCTGTGAGGGTTTCGCGAATATCGCTTTCAACAAGGTCGAGCCATTCGGGGTCGGGGACGAGATCGGTTTTGGTGAGGGCAATCATGCCGCTGGGAATTTGGAGTAAATCGAGAATGGCAAGATGTTCTTTGGTTTGGGGCATCACGCCTTCATCGGCGGCGATGACGAGCACAACCGCATCAATGCCGCCCACACCCGCCAGCATATTGCCGATAAAATCGCGGTGACCGGGGACATCCACAATGCCGATTTCTTCGCCATTGGGCAGGGTGAGCCAGCCGAAGCCAAGTTCGATGGTCATCTCGCGCTCGATTTCTTCTTTTAGGCGGTCGGGATGAACGCCCGTGAGCGCAGAAATAAGGGTAGATTTTCCGTGGTCTACGTGTCCTGCGGTGCCAATTACGCGCATGGGAATCCTTGAGTAAAACGTGAAGGCGTGAAACGTGATGTAGGACTTTGATTTTTACGTTTCACGCAACACGTTTTACATTTTCTGGGGAATAGTTTTCTTGAAATCAGCTATGAGAATGGGGGAGAAGCTGTGCCTTAGTCAGCAAACAGGGGAATATGCCCCAAAGAAATAATATCTTGCCAATCTTCGAGATTGCCTTCTGTTAATATGGCAGATTCTGCCACAACCTCCGCTTTGGCTTTTTTCATTAGTTGGTGCATTCCCTTTAAAGTGGAGCCAGTGCTGATAACGTCGTCAATGAGGATAACTTTCTTGTTTTTGATTAGCTCGGCATCTTTTTCATCAAGAATGAGCGTTTGTGGTTCGCCAGTGGTAATGGAGAGCGTTTTTGCAATGGTTGCATCGCCCATATAGAGTTTATAATTTTTCCGTAAAACCACATAGGGAATACCTGTTTCCATAGAAAGGGCACAGGCAATGGGAATTGACTTTGCCTCTGGTGTAACAAGCACTTCGTATTCAATAGAAGATAATTTTTCAGCAAGAGCTTTTGCGCCCGCGATAACAAGTTCCGTATCGCCCAAGATATTCAAAACGGCTATTTTTAGACCGGGTTTGATTTCAAAAAGGGGAAGTTCTCGTTTTAGTCCTGCTATTTCTATAGGGTGACTTTCTTTAGGGGACATATTTTTCTCCAGATGGTTTATGTTAACGTGGGTAGTTTATCATATTTATTGGTAGCCAAGATTTTTAAAGAAGGGATATTTTAGCGTGTGTATACATTTTGTATACGCCCCTCTGCTAGAATGAGCGCATCAGAAAACTTATTGGGCGTGGTTGGGTCGGGGAAGGGTCACCATGCGGTAGCAAAATCAAGAGTCGGCGGTAATTAACTGCCGATTTTTGATTCCAAAGCGGGTATAATGGGCATATCTTAAAACGGAGTTTAAAAATGTCTCTATTAAATTTACCCTTTTTGCTTGAAACACGGCGTAATCATGCCCTTGAACATGCTACGCTAAAAATCCTTTCGCCGAAATATCCCGACCGCCCGATGGGAGGACATTCTAACCCAACTGGATTTATGGTTATTGGCGATGTCAATACAGATGACCTCCGCGCCGCGGCGGATGAGGCAATCAAACGTCTCCGCGCGGGTGAACGTGATCTTGCCATTCATCCCGGCTGCGGGACCAACTACGCGACCTCAGGCTTGCTGGCTGGTTCTCTGGCTTGGTTCGGTCTCTCAGGCAGAGCGTCTTGGGGTAAAAAGGCTTGGCGCATCCCCTTTATTTTCCCCTTGGTTTTGCTCGTTTGGCAATTAAGCAAACCCTTAGGACCCAAACTACAAGACGGCATCACCACCGAAGCCAATTTGGGTGATATGGAAATCATCTCGATCAAAAAGATTCGACCTTCTTTGCATCGCGTGGTCACAGCTTAGCACCATTACGCTGAAAACTCAGTAAAACTTTGTGGCTCTTTAGGATTTCGAGGTAGAGTGCTAGCAAGCCATAAAATTATCCACAGATTTCACAGATTTTGCAGATTTTTTTCTCAATCTTCGTGTAAATTCGTGTGGCTTCGTGGATTCTTTTTTTGAAAACATCTCAAAGTCCCAACTTTGTTTGTTCTTTACCGCGAAGAAGCGAAGAGCGCAAAGAAAAACTTAAAA
>CAZAWS010000122.1:0-5862 GCA_964488755.1 uncultured Anaerolineaceae bacterium
TTTTTGGAAAATCTAGCAAGATATTTTCTGCCAACAAACGTGCGTTGACGTTGCGCTTGAGTTGACCAATTCCTTTCTCGGCACTTTCAAGTAGTTTTTTTGATTCGCGTAAACTGAGTTGTACCGATAGAATATCTATCAACTCACGTTGGTCTATATTGACAAGGCTTTTTTTATCGCCTGCACTGTAGAGCATCACATCCCGCCAAAGAGAGAGCCAGAGAAGGAGTGTGGTACGAAATTCTTCTTTATCTTTGGATAATTTTTGAGCATAATCAAACTTTTTCACACGAGATGCAGAAAGGAGCATTTTGAATTCTTCTATTTTCTCGCGGCGAAGTTCGAGTTCTGTTTCATCTTGAAGTAAAGATAATGCGTATCCCGGTCTGCCCGAGGAAAGATGAGCTAGGAATTCAGCTTTATTTTCATCGGCACCTTTTTCGCGGAGATATGTTTCTAGTTTCTGCGTTGGGATTGGGCGCAAGCGCAAAACTTCACAGCGTGAGACAATGGTGGGTAAAAGTTGCTCAGTATTGTCGGCTGTGAGAAGCAGAATCACTTTACTTGGGGCTTCCTCGAGGGTTTTGAGAAGGGCATTTGCCGCGCTGGGATTTGCTTCTTGGAAGCGTAGCAAAAGAATAATTTTATATTTTGCCTGATAGGGGGCAAGTAAAATATTTTTTCGTAATTCACGAATTTGTTCCACTTTTAGCATCCCGCCTTCTTTTTCGGCTTGGATAATGCTGAGGTCGGGATGTTGCATCTTTGCCATTTGGCGGCACTCACGACAACTTCCGCAAAACGCGCCGGGGGCAGGGGGGTGCACGCAAGTTAAGGCGCGCGCGAATGCTAGAGCCAGCGACCTGCGTCCCACCGCGCGCGATCCAGTGAATAGGTAGGCGTGACGCTGAGTCCCGTTGGAGACGTGCTGACGGAGCATATCCACTGCCCAGTTATGTCCAAGTAAATTCCAGTTATCTGTCATTTGTGAATACCCGCCGCTGAGGACAGCGGCTAGAGCGGATGTGGGTCATCTTCTATTCGATAATCCATCTCGCATTCGCAAAAAGGATTCGAAGCGTTGCTGGTGTAGTTGCCCATTATTTACGGCTTCTAGCACGGCGCACCCCGGTTCGTGGACGTGGGAGCAGTCGTTGAAGCGACATTGCGGGACGAGAATGGCGATTTCGGGGAAGTAACCATCAAGTTCTTCGGGTTCTGTATCCCAGAGGGCGAGGGATTTCCAGCCGGGGGTGTCTGCCACATAGCCCCCGTTTTTGAGGGGCAAAAGTTGACGGAAATTGGTGGTGTGCTTGCCGCGGTTGAGTGCTTGGCTGATTTCTTCAACTTCTAAACCTAACCCCGGTTGCATGGCGTTCATTAGGCTCGATTTTCCTACGCCTGAGGGTCCTGCCAGCGCAGAGAGTTTGCCTTCGAGGGTGTGGCGTAGAAGGTCTATGCCTATATTTTCTTCGGCGGAGGTGTATAACACTTGATAACCGATTTTTGCATAATGCCCAAAGAGTTGATTTGCTTTTTCTTCGCCAAGCAAATCAACTTTATTGGCGACAATTACCGCTGGGATTTTTTGTTGTTCGGCGATGACGAGAAATCTATCTAACATTCGTAAACGTGGTTTAGGATTGGTACAAGCAAAGACAAAAATTGCTTGATCGGGGTTAGCGAGCAAGATTTGTTTATATACGCCGCGTGGACGCGGGTCCATGCGCACGATGGCTCTTTTTCTAGGGAGGACTTCTTCTACCATCCCCGTCCCCTCAGGAAGAATACTGATGCGAACGCGGTCGCCGACCGCGAGGATATCGCCTTTATGCTTGCCTTGCTTTAAGCGTCCGCGGATTTGGCAGGAGATTGTCCCCCCCTTTCGTCCCCCCCGATGGGGGGGAGACAAGTACTTTCCCCCTTCGGGGGGAGCTAGAGGGGGGATGGGGAGAACATCAAAAAATCCCGACTGCGACTTTATAACCAATCCGGTATATGTTTTTTCACTCATTTATGGCTTCTTTGTAGGAATTCCGCCGAGCGGCGTAGGGGTTTTGGTAACACCATAATTACTTTCATACCAATAAAATGCTCGTGGGCTTCCATAATAATAAGTTTCTGCAATTCGTCTAAATACTGGGGCGGCGTAATCGGAGCCTTCGCCGGCGTGTTCAAGGATAACGGCAATGGCTATATCGGGCAATCCTGTGCTTTCTTCTGCCATTGTATAGCCTGCAAACCATGCGTGAGGTAACCCATCGCCCGATTCGGCGGTGCCAGTTTTAGCGGCGGTGGGGATACTATATCCACGCAAGCGGTAATTGGCTGTTCCGCGTCTATCTTCTATGACGCTAATCATGGCATCTTGCAAAATTTGGAGATATTCTGGCGAAAGGGGTAATGTGCCACGCGCCTCAGGTTTAAATACTGTCGTTGGGCTACCCGTGAGCGGTTGAATTTTTTCTATAATTTGGGGGCGATAAAGTGTGCCACCATTGCCAAGTGCCGCCATAAATACAGCAACCTGCAAAGGAGTAACGAGCACAGTCCCTTGCCCAATAGCTTGGTTTACCGCTTGAATTGCATCTGTTGGGTCTTCAATTAAGCCTTCTGCCTCAGCGACTTGCTCAAGCCCTGTAGCCTGCCCAAGACCAAATGCACGCGCCATGTCACCAATATCTGTGGTTCTGCCGGATGAGTATAAATCTAAGCCTATATGCCAAAACCACGGGTTACAAGAACGCATCAATGCTTCGGGGAGGGTCAAATCTCCGCTAGGTTTAGTGCGGCAAGAATAAATATCTAAGGCGTTTTCAGGGTCATTCTCATAAGAGTATCGAATTTCCTGTTGACAATGCTCCCAAGTCCAATCGTGTAACACGCGGTCTGGTAGTTCTACAAAATCGTAGCCACATTCATAGGTTGTATCTGCTGTATATAAACCGCTAGAAAGAGCGGCAGAGAAGGGAATTACCTTGAAAACCGAGCCGAGCGGATATTGTCCTTGTGTGGCTCGATTAAATAATGGGCGCTCAGGGTCATTAAGAACATCAACCAAACCCTGATTATTAGGATTAGATGGCTCAAAGTAATTGGGGTTAAAGTCTGGTGACGAAGCCATAGCGAGAATACGCCCTGTTTCTAGCTCTATCACAACTGCCGCACCGCTAAACCCTCTAATTGCCTTTTGGGTATTTATTTGCAAATTTTTATCTAGTGTTAATTGCAAAGACGAAGAAGGTTCAGGGTCACTTTCTGAAAGAAGAGTAACAATTTGCCCATCGGGATTAACCACATAAAGAGAGCCACCGTGTGTACCTGAGAGATATTCTTCACCCCATTTTTCAAGCCCAGCATAACCTACTCGTTCGGTGCCGCTATATCCACGCCGTTGGTATTCTTCTACTTCCTCAGGCGGAATAGAAATCATATATCCTACCGTTTGAGACGCAATACCACCATCAAAATAATAACGTGCCGTGTATGGCGTTGCGTAGAGACCGCCCAGCCCCATATTTAAAATACGCGTGGCTTCATCTGCCGTAGTTTCCCCTACAGGAATATACCAATCAGCACCTGCATTGGCATAACTTGCCTTAATTTCTTCTGTGGTCCTTCCTGTTAGTTTACTCAACTCAAAAAGCAATGAGCCTTGATTATTGATATTAATCTGTCCGGGAATGATCCCAAAAGCAACTACATCGGCTTGAGCAACTACAGGCTCATCATTTCTTTCGTACATATCGCCACGAGAAGGGATTTGATAATCCATTACTAATTTGTTGCCGCCAACCAACTCGGGCATAATTAATCCTGCGTCCCATTGAATATGCCACTGCCCATCTTCAAGGGTCAAATTTGCCACAATATCCCTTGTTAAATCTCCAGCAAGAGCCGTTTTATAAACCACCCGATAAGCAACTTCTGCCGAATAAGGGTTCATCAACGAAGAAAGAATCTCCGTCTCCATATCGGTCAGGCTCATCTCGTTTAGTGCTTCTCTATGTCGCTCTGTAAAATCTTCGCTTGAGATAGCATCTTTGCTTAACGTACTCAACATGCTGTACATGGTTGCGTAATTTTCTACTTTATAGGCTTCAAGATAAATGCCCATCGCGGCACTTGCATCGGGGGGAGAAGAAACTGTCACGCTGGCAGTAGGCAAACTTGAAGTTGCTTCCTCTTCTACAAAGGGGTTAGAAGATGTCCCTTCACTAGAGCAAGCACTTAGCAAAAATGCCAAAGCCAGAAAAACACTTAATAGCTGATAAATTTTATTTTTCATTCGTTTTTTTCCAATAACTTACACAAAACCAACGTGAAACGCACATCTATTCGCCGCGTAAAATTGCGTCAGAAACATCACACGCATAATTTAAAGTAGACTGGCAACGCTGGGGCATTTTCGCGTCCACTGGCACGCCTGCTTCTCGCAAAATCCGCGCCAAATGGCAAAGTGGCAAGCCCATCACACTCGCGAAGCATCCCGTAAATCCCACTACAGGTTGAAAATCGGGGTGCTGGATTGCGTATCCCCCCGCCTTATCCATTGGGTCGCCTGTCGCTATATAAGATTGTATCTCCGCGTCACTATAATCTCGCATTGGGACATCGCTAATAGATAATGCTGAAAATATTTTTTGGGATGTCTCATCGTAAACGGCGATCGCGGTGTAAACCTGATGCGTGCGCCCGCGCAGTTGACGTAGCATCGACTCCGCTTCGCGCGCGTCCCGCGGCTTGCCGAGGATTTCCCCAGCATCTACCACGGCTGTGTCAGAGCCGATGATAATTCTCCCCCCTCTAACTCCCCCCGATGGGAGAACTGTCCCTTCCCCCTTTTGGGGAAGGCTAGGATGGGGGATCGCCTTTGCCTCTGCCAATCGCGTCACATAATTTGCGGGTGTTTCATTGGGTAAAATACTCTCATCCACATCAGCAGATGCAACATCAAAATCTATGCCGAGCAAAGCAATTAACTCTCTTCGCCGCGGAGATTGAGATGCCAATAATAAAGAAGTTTTTTTCTCTTTCATGGTGCGAATTCTAACACAAGAGCCGAGTTGCGTTGTACAATACGGCGTGAAGTTGTCTAGTTGAGTTTAGTTAAAGACCTGTCAGGTTTTAATGGACACTTTATCGACAAGAATATGTAACGAAAGGTTAATATCTTGTCCCAAAGACACTTACGAAAACCTGACAGGTCTTCAGAAAATAAGGAGACTCCCCCGTGCAAGCACTCAAAGATCGTATTCAAGCCGAAGGTGAATATCTCGGCAATGGCATCCTAAAAGTGGATGGATTTGTTAATCACCAAGTAGATGCACAACTGATGGATGAAGCGGGCAAAGAATTTGCCAAAATCTTCGCCGATATAGGCGCAACCAAAATTCTAACCGCCGAAATCTCTGGTATCGCGCCCGCTGTGATGGCAGGCAAATATATGAACTTGCCCGTTGTCTACGCTCGAAAACGCAAACCCGTCACCATGCCAGACCAAGTTTTCCTGACTCTCGCTCCATCCCATACCAAGGGGCGCACAGTTGAACTAATCGTTTCTCCCGAATATCTCAGCGGTGGCGAAAAAGTGCTCATCATTGATGATTTTCTCGCCAGCGGCGCGACAATTTTAGGCTTAGTCCGTCTCGCCGAACTTGCAGGCGCAGAAATTGTTGGCGTAGGAACATTAATCGAAAAAAGCTACTCCAAAGGGCGAGCTGAACTTGAAAAGTTGGGCGTTCCTGTGAAATCTTTGGCTTGTCTTAAGTCTATAGATTATGATGAAATTGTTTTTTGTGACGAAAGCTAGGGATTAGGTATCAGTAAATCAGGAATCAGGAAAACTGGTCTACTGGTCTA
>CAZAWS010000123.1:0-5850 GCA_964488755.1 uncultured Anaerolineaceae bacterium
AAATTTATGGTTCAACGTGAATTGACGTGATTGCTACTAATTACCTTATGTTGAAAACATAAGGCTAATATGCAAAACCCGTTGAAACGGGTTATATTGCGCAAGTTTTAGTGCGATTTATCGTACTTTTGGTTTCAGACGATGATTTCAATCATCGGTTTAGAC
Organism: uncultured Anaerolineaceae bacterium; assembly: GCA_964488755.1. Taxonomy (GTDB): domain Bacteria; phylum Chloroflexota; class Anaerolineae; order Anaerolineales; family Villigracilaceae; genus Desulfolinea. The sequence goes on from CAZAWS010000123.1 coordinate 166, forward strand.
TTCCAATATTTCTTATCTAATTCAATATGGGCGGATTTAAAAAACAGAATCACGAAATACTTCTTTAGGGATGGGGGGCAGGGCTGTTCGGCAGATACTCGGTTTTTCCTTTTCAAACACGATTCTTTTTCTAAAAAGTGTTGATTGTGAGAAAGATGTCTCATTTTGCGAGCAAAAAACCGAGTATCTTGAGCTAAAAAAATAGCGTTGAACAGCCCTTGGATGGGGGTAGAGTGCAAGATTTCACATTTTTCGCCATGAAATTCATGTACCGTGCTGTGGTCTCGTGAAGAAGACCCCAGACTGATGGATAAGATTTTTCCATTTCTTTCTTCTTTTTGGAAAAGAGGGTTCTCTATGGGAAAATAATAATACTCAAATTTCCACTATTGTCATATAAACCGGAATCGCAATCATTAACGCGCAAATAAAGATTCCCTGTAGCCGGCATTTCTAAAATCCCGCCATTACCAATATAGAATATATCTTTTCCTACGCGTCCAATCAAAGCAAGACGAGGCACAGAAGGAAGTGGCTCGCAACAATCGGAATGTCCACAAATATATCCGCTCCCCATTGCATCTGCTACAGCTTCATCGCCATCAACAAGGGTGCCAGAAAAATATGCAATATGCAAATCATCCCCTTCGCCTACTTTAATTTTTGTATCTGCCCATTTTTGATTGGCTGGAATCTCAAATACCTGCACTGAGACTTTTGTTGCTTCCAAAACAAGGTCAGAGTCTGTTTCAGAAGCAACCGAACAACCAAGAAAAAGGGATGAGGTTATTATAAAAAGAAAGAGCCACTTTTTCATTGATTCATTTCCCAAATCAGGCGCAACCCTTCTAAGGTAAGCCATGGCGCAATGATGTCAATTGCATCCGTTTCATTGGCTATGCTTTCTGCTAATCCACCTGTGGCAACAACTTTCATCTCTTCGCCCAGCTCTGCCCGAAAACGGGATACCATCCCCTCCACCATGCTCACATAGCCAAAGAGTAAACCTGATTGTATAGCGTGGACGGTGTTTTTGCCAATTACAGATGGGGGACGGGCGAGATCGACCGGAGGTAATTTTGCCGCGTGCTCAAAAAGCGCGTCTGCGGCGAGATTCACGCCTGCCATGATTGCCCCGCCTAGGTACTCACCTTTAGCATTGACCGCGTTGAACGTGGTTGCCGTCCCAAAATCAATCACGCAAGTAGCACCGCCGTAAAGCTGATGCACCGCGACCGCGTCCGCAACGCGATCTGCGCCGACCGCGCGCGGGTCTTCGTAGAGAATACGAACGCCAGTCTTGACACCCACATCCACAACAAGGGGTTTGATATGCAGATATTCTTCGCAGGCTTGCTCAACGTGTCGCGTTAAATGCGGCACAACGGATGCGAGGCAAATACCGGTTAAACAGTTTTCGTCACAGCCCGTTTGCTGGAGCACACCTAAAAGTTGCAAACCGTATTCGTCTGGCATTCGCTTATGGTCGGTGGATAGTCGCCAATGGGATTTAAGGCGTTCGCCCTCATAGAGTCCGAGGGTTAGATTTGTGTTTCCAATATCAATAGTTAGAAGCATAGGAGGTAAGTATGAGGTAATTTAAGGGGGGCAACGTTAATCAGTATGTTATTTCATGAAGAGCCATCGAGGAAAGGGCTGTCTCTCTGTAGGGACTAGATTTTGCCTAGTTCTAACAGAATGAGTGATTACTTTTACGAAGTGATTGTCGATGGAGTAGGCGTTTCTGTCGGCGGGATGGGGGTGTCCGTAAAAATTGTGGTAGGGAGGGGAGTATCAGTAGGCGGCGATGTTGGAGACGCGGCGTCTGTTGGCGATGGGGCAGGTGTAAACGTCGCGGTGGGCAACGCTGTAGATGTAGGCACCGCGGTCGAAGTAGCTGTTGGGGGACTGGTAGGTGTTGAGGTCGGGGGAGGCAAGACTAGGGTCACGTGAATAAGGCGTTCGGCAATGGCATCGCCTTTTTTGCCACGCAAGGTCAGTCGCAAGGTAAATATCCCATCGGACAACTCTTCTTCCAGAAAGTCCCAGGCGGCTAATTTTTCTACTGTTTTATACTCATCATCGCTTTTCTCAACCAAAACAACCCACTTGGATGGGTCTTCGCCTTCGCCATACTCAAGTGTCCAATCACCGAAATTTTCACTGACGGTGACAATGCCTAAGATGTTGATGCCTGTTTCTGTAATTTTATCGCCATCTTTAGGCTTTGTGATTTCTAAATCTGGTTGAGGGTCGCTTGCCTTACATTCTCTATCAGGCGCAAAGGTGATTTCTTTAGGATACCCATGCGCTTCGAGCCAATTTTTACCATCTTTTGTTTTCAACCATTTGCGCGCCCACTCATCGTCTACGCGCATTACATGGAGTTTTTCGGTAAATTCCTCACATTCATCTGATGCTTCAAGCCGCGTCCAAGTATCAAGGATGGTTTTTCTCCACAAATCCATGCCAGAAGGGAGAGGCGGTTGGTCAGAGGCAAAAACTTCTCTTTTCTTATCACCTTTACAAGAAGGTGAGGGTTCTGTGCCAGAAATAGCGCAAATAACTTTGTCTATAATGCCTTCTGGACGAGTGAAATTTCTCATATTTCCCCCTGTAACTATTGGCACCGCACTTTGCATAAACTGCGACCAAATAGGTGCCGCACCACTCAAGCCTGTGGTGTGATTCATTGGCGTATAATCGGCATTACCAACCCAAACGCCTACGGCTAAGTCGGGGGTATAGCCCATAGTCCAATTATCCCGAAAGTCGTTCGATGTGCCTGTTTTTGCCGCAGCCGGGAATGGGAGATGCAAGTAAGAATTAGGACCAAACATCCATGTTCGGGCTTCGTTATCAGAAAGAATAGATGAAATTAAATAAGCGTGTTCCTCTCGTAATGCTTGCTCCCCTTGCGTGGGCGTATACTCGTAAACGACCTTTCCGTTATGGTCAAGAATTTTAGTGATAGCCACGGGCGGAATATGCACGCCTTCATTTGCCATCACAGAAAAGGCTTCGGTCATCTCTAGCAAACTAACTTCACCGCCGCCTAAAGTGAGGGAAAGACCATAATCGTCGCGGGTGAGGGTAGTAATGCCAAGTCGCTCTGCCATGGCAATCATGCCATCTTTTTCTTTGGTTTCAGGGTCATCGTAAATGCCTACAAAATCGAGGGTTTTTACTGCGGGGATATTGAAGGAATTTGCCAGAGCAACCCGTAATGTTACCGCGCCGTGATGCTTTCCGTCATAATTGACTGGTTGGTAGGGCGGACGCGGGTCGTCTGGATTGCCCGATGGGGGGAAATCAGTTGGCACATCCCAAATCAAAGTGGCGGGAGTCCAACCTTTTTCAAAGGCGGCAAGATAGGTGATGGGCTTAATCGAAGAACCGGGCTGACGTGTAGGGCTGGTCGCCATATTAACTTGCCCTGAAATTTCTTCATTATCAAAATCTGGTGAGCCGACCATTGCTAAAATCTCTCCCGTTTCGGGGTCTATGGCTACTAAAGCACCATTTTGCACATTGCGGTCACTTAATGAAGCAATTTGGCTCGAAAGAATCTGCTGAGCAGAATCCTGTAGGGTGGAATCTATGGTCGTATAAACCGTAAACCCTGAACGATAAATTGTTTGTGCATCGTACTCTTTTTCTAAAATTCCATGCACATAATTAACCCAATGTGGGTAGCGCATGGAGATATTGGGGGGAGAAAATTCGTAATTTACTATATTTTCTACAGCTTGTGCGGCTTCCAGAGCACCGATACAAACACGCTCATCACTATTGCTAACTTCAATACAGTTCTTTTCTTGGCTTAAAGTATAAGAAAGAAAAATAACATCTCGGTGGCGCAATAAGGTCTCGTCGCGATTCGTATAAATATCGTGAATAGCCGGCGATTGGGGAATCCCTGCCAAAAAACTTGCCTCAGCTAAGCTTAATTTATCAGCAGTAGTATCAAAATATGTTTCAGCGGCGGCTTCAACACCATAGGCTAAATTGCCGTAATTCACTTCATTTAAATAGAGTTCTAAAATTTCATCTTTTGAATAACGACGCGTAATCTCTGCCGCGAGGATAATCTCACGAGCTTTTCGTCTATAGCTTTGTTCATAACGCTCTTCTTGAGAAAGAAGGAGCATTCGTGCCAACTGCTGTGTGATGGTAGACGCACCAGAAACAATTTCTTGATTGGTGTAATTTTGCCACAGGGCGCGTGTCAACGCGACTAAATCGTAGCCGGGGTGATTATAAAATTCTTTATCTTCAGTTGCGATAGTTGTAGCCACTAAAAGAGGAGAAATGGCTTCTAGCGGAATATAAGTGCGTCTCCCTGCGTTAGGGTCAAGGATTTCGTAAAGGATATTTCCTTCTCTATCAAGGATACGCGTTGTTTCAAAATGAGACGCTCGCTCTCGTAAATCTTCTACTGAGGGGAGCGTGGCGGCAATTTCGTTATATTGATAGACCGCATAAGTGCCACCCATTATGCCTAAAATAATCAAACTAACTATTGCTAAAAAAACGACTTTTAAGAAACAGCCCCAATTAATTGATTTATTCTCTAAAGAAGAGAATAGGCTTTTTTTCTTCGCTGGTGGTAGGGGAGGTGGTTGCGAAACAGGATTAAACGCGGCAGGTGTAACGCGCGTTGCGCCCATATCCACCTCATCCACGCGATGGGGGAGATGGCTTAATGAGTCTGGTTGTATTTCGTTTCCTGTTTCTACAGGGGGAGATGGGTATGGTGGCACAGGAAAGTCTATCCGCGTCTCATCTTCTGATGCTATTAAACGGCGCAGATAATCATCTCTTTTTTCAGGTTTCGACATGGGGAATTTCTCTTCTCTGGCATTGTGGGCAAAAATGTGTGCCACGTTGCGCAACTTTTATTTTTTGAATGGGCGTTCCACATTTGAAGCATGGCTCATCTTTGCGCCCATAAACTTGCAGATAATTTTGGAAGTCGCCGCCGCGATAAATCCAATCTATGGAGGTGCCATTTCGCTTGATGCCTTCTGTCAACACCTTGCGGATGCTTCGCCACAGGATTTGAGCTTGGTGCTGCTCAATTAAATCAGATTTGGCGAGGGGGTGCAAGCCTGCTAAATATAGGGCTTCATCTGTGTAGATATTGCCCATCCCCGCTATGAAGGTTTGATCAAGCAAAAGCGGCTTGATTTGACGTTTATGTTGCTGTAATTTTTCGTAGAGCATCTCTGCCGTAAAAGAATCATCGAGTGGTTCTGGTCCTAACTTCCCTAAAATATCTTTGGGAGTGGGGGTGAACCAAACGCGTCCAAATTTGCGCATATTGCTAAAGGCGAGATAATGCTCATTGTCGAAGTGTAATACTAACCGATCGTGTTTATGAATTGGCTCAGCTTCGCTTCGAATGAGCATATCGCCGCTCATACGAAGATGTATCAGGAGGGTTTCTACGCTGAGGGGCAGCACGATGTATTTTCCACGCCGTTTAACGGTAGATATATACTGCCCGACAATGTTCTTTTTGAAATGAGCAGGTTTCGGGGTCGCGAGCGTCCCTTCCCACAGTAAATCGGCGCGCAGAATTTTGCATCCAGTTAAATCTTTTTCTAGTTTACGAACAATCGTCTCAACTTCCGGTAATTCGGGCATAATTTTTCAGGTATCAGTAAATCAGGTATCAGTAAA
>CAZAWS010000124.1:0-2582 GCA_964488755.1 uncultured Anaerolineaceae bacterium
ATAAAGGGCGTTTCTGCGCCATATTCACGAGAAACTTCGGCGATTTCATCATCATCTGTGCTGACAATGACGCGTGTCACAAGTTCGGATTTTAATCCAGCCGAAATGCTATAGGCAATCAGCGGATAGCCTGCAAAATTGCGGATATTTTTGCGTGGAATGCCTTTAGAGCCACCACGCGCGGGGATAATTGCTAGGATTTCTGTCATATTTTTATATCGTAGGGGCGCAGCATGCTGCGCCCCTACAGTTATTATTTACCAAGCCGTCCAGCCACCATCGACGACCACGTTTGAGCCGGTCATATAGGATGATGCGGCAGAGGCTAAATAAAGGAGTGCGCCGTTCATTTCATCTAGTTTTGCCATGCGCCCCATGATGGTTTTTGCGGAATAATTCTTCGTAAAAGTTTCATCATGGTTATTATAAACGCCGCCGGGGGTGAGCGCGTTCACGCGGATATCTGTCTCGGCATAATACGCCGCCAAGTATTTCGTAAAGCCCATCACGCCCGCTTTTGTGGTCGTATAGTAAACGGGTTTGAACGCCACTCGTTTGCCATCTTTGAGATAAATGCGCTGGTCGGGTCCGTTCAATCCGTAAGTGGAGCAGATGTTGATGATACTCCCTTTTCCTGCTTCTATCATTGGTTTTACGCAAGCCTGCGTAACCAAAAACATACCCGTTAAGTTTACGTTTAGGGCATCATTCCATTGGTCGAGGGGATAATCTTCAAATGCGCCTGGGGCGATTCCTTTCTCAGCCGCGCTTGCGTCAAACTTAGGATCAAGTGCCGCGCTGTTGACAAGGATATCGAGGCTGCCAAACCTGCTCAGGGTATCTGCTACAAGTTCCTCGCAAGATTCTTTGCTGGTTACGTCTAATCCAAAGCTGACCGCCGGGTACCCAGCTTGGGTCAAGTTCGTCGCGGTCTTGTCCGCATCATCCTTATTAATATCTGCGACAACGACATTTGCGCCTGCTTCAGCGAGGGTGCGCGAAAATTCCGCGCCCAATAAACCAGAGCCGCCAGTCACAATAGCGGTTTTTCCTGTTAAGTCGAATTTTTCTTGGATGGTCATAATTATTCCTGTGAATTTTTGATATTGTCAAACTTTCCTTGCAAGAAAAAGTAAAGGAAAGTGCTTGAAAAGAAAATGGTGAGAAGTGCCGTTGAGTTTCGAGAAAGGTAAATTGGCTTTACTTGGTTGAATTCATAAGGGTAAAGCGTAGACCAATAGGCGAGGGAGAGCGTGATGATGAAGAGGGTGTAAATCATTTTGCTCTTGGTGGAGGTGGGGCGAGGTAAATTATAAAGGAAGAGCATCATTGGAACAACAAGAATGGTGAGTTTATAATCGAAACTCGCGGCGGGAATTATCAATGCGCCGATGGTGGACAGCAAAAAAAGATAGGGGTTGAAGCCTTTTTGATTTTTTTTATAAAGATGATAAATTATTGCAAAAATAACACCAAGAAAGAGAAAAAGAAAAATCTTTTCTATTAATCCTGCATATTTTGTAGCGATTATTTGTGTTTCTTCGCTGAGAAAATAGCCAAATCCTGAAATGGATAAATCTTCATATCGAGAGCTTTGCATATTGGCTCTTTTGAAAATTTGCTCCATAAAATTAGAAAAAAGTTGGTAGCCTAGCACAAAAAGAAGAGAAAAGTTTAGGGCAATTAATGCTAAAAATCTCTTGAGATTGTTTTTTATATCTCGCCAATCTCGCACGAGCATGACGATAAAAATAATTGGGTAGAGTTTTAATTGCACTGCGATTGTAAAAAAAAGATAGGCAAAATAGCGGTATTTATGTTGATAATGAAAAATATAAATCGCTAAAAGTATAAAAAAGAAGGCAATCACATTAAATTGCCCGCGCTCTAATTCAAACTGAAAACCATAAGAAAAAAGCCCGACCACGCCCAAGAGCGCAAGGATGCCATATTCTTTTTTACGCAAAAAATATAAGGGAAGCCAAAAAACCGAGACGACATAGCTAAAAACCGTGATTAGCGTGAGAACGCTATAATACGCGGGGTAGCCCAAAATAATAAAAGGCGTAAAAAGAGCCAGCGCAAAAGGCGTATAAGGCACAATCCCATCGGCATAGGGAGAAACGCCCTCGCTTAGCCAAGCGTTAATATGGCTTACTGTCATCTCTACATCAAATCCGATATAGGGCGTCCACGCATTTGGGATATATTTTTGAAAGTACTGAATATGGATTTCGGTAAGAAAAAGTGGGGAAATGAAAAAGAGAATATATAGAAGCAAAAAAGTTGCGATGAGCAAAAAAAGTATAGGTGTTTCTAAAACTTTGCCGAGCACTTCAACTCCCCCACCTAGCCTCCCCAAAACTGGGGGAGTTAGAGGGGGGATGGTCTGCAATCCTACGCCGATAAGGATGAAGACAATGCCGATTTCTACGCTCAAAATTTGTGCGGCACCAAATATATTTTTATCTTGCCCTACACCCAAAGAATCAGAAAATAAAGGGAAGAGGATAAAAGATATGCCGAGGGCTAGAAAAATGAGCGTGCTTTTCTTCATTTAAAAACCTGTTTGATGGGATGAG
>CAZAWS010000124.1:2682-5823 GCA_964488755.1 uncultured Anaerolineaceae bacterium
CTTATCGCCAAAATACGTGGAAGTATTTTACCCGCTTCGTAAAGTTTGTGAATAAGATAAACCAGCATTATCAGAATGGCAACATAAATGGGAGAGAGTATGCGGTCGTTGAGCGGCGTAGCGGCATCAAAATAGGAGAGCGAAACCAATAAAGAGCCAAGATAACCGAATATATATAATACCGTAGTAAAAGAAATAATTTCTGGGCGTATATTTTTTTCTGGTTTTAGAAAGTATTTTATGCCACGCGGAAGTGCCCAGATAAGGAGGACGATTAGAAAGATAAGAAGGAAAATTGCTAAAAAGGTGTATTCTGGGGTTTCAAAATAAGGGAGAATAAATTGGAATAAACTTCTTAATCCACGCCGTGCATTTGCAAGCGTAGCAGGATGCCAGACAATCATACGATTTGTTGCTGTGCCGCCAATTATTTTATTGCGTAGCATCCACGCTAAGGTGAAGGGGAGAACGCCCGCTAGAAAATAAGCAAGGGAGGTAAAGCGTTTTTTCCACGTTGGAAATAAGATAAAGATGGCAACGATAAAGGTAGCAATTAATGAGAGTGCGGCATAGCGAGTGAGGTAGGAAATTCCGGTGAGGATGCCAGTGATGATGAGCCATTTCCCCCCTCTAACTCCCCCCAGGGGGGGGAGAATTTCAAACACGCTATAAAAAGCCAAAAATGCCAATAAGCTAATAAAAAGATAAAGCGGTTCACTCAAGGCTTGGGCGTGAAGGCGGAGGAGGGAGCTATTTAATAAAAAAAGAGTAGAGAGTAAGATGCCAGAAAGAAAACTCCCTTGTAGTAAGGGTTTCAGCCCTTTTTCGTTGCGAGCAAGACGACTAAAGTCGTCACTACGAGGGGAGGGTTTTGTCATCTTATAGCCAAGCACCCCTAAAATCCCCGCGTTTGCGCCAAAGATTAAGACGTTTAAGACGCGCGCACTTCTGTAAGGGTCCATTTTTAGAAGTGCACTGATTGTTGCTAAGCTAAATGGATAAAAGGGGGGCCAATGCGTGATTGGCTCTAATCCTGTTGCGAGCCAGATGCGCGTGAATCCTTGTCCTGCCAACAACGCGCGCGAAGCGGCGACGTAGGAGATAGCATCGTCTGTGAGACCGAGACCATGAGGGGTGCTAATCTTCAGCAACCAAGCTCCGGTCGCAGTGAACAAGATCAACACAAGGGCGTACGCGGTTTTTCTGTCCATAAAAAGAAAAACCTGACAGGTTTTCGTCACACTCCGTTTCATTATCTCCGCCGTTGAGGACAGCGGCTAGAGCATGGAGGGCGCGAAAAAACCTGTCAGGTTTAGATAAATCTAGTTAAGCAAAAAGCCTTGCTCTTCCAAATATCCGATAATTTTCATTGCGTTTTCTTCGGGGGTAACTTCGGCACCAGTGACGGTAATTTCGGGGTTGATGGGTTCTTCGTAAGGGTCGTCAACGCCAGTAAAACCTTTGATTTCTCCGCGGCGAGCCATTGCATAAAGCCCTTTAACATCGCGGGCTTCGCAGACTTCGAGGGAAGTATCAACGTGGGTCATCAGGAAATTGCCTTCGGGGACAAGTTTGCGGGCTTCGTTGCGGGCATTGCGATAGGGGCTAATTGCCGCACAAATCACATTGCCACCCTGGCGGACGATTTCACCGGCGACATAGCCAATGCGCATGATGTTGGTGTCACGGTCGGCGGCACTAAAGCCAAGACCTTTGGAGAGATGGGTGCGAACAACATCGCCATCGAGAACGGTGAGGCTTTTGCCGCGCTCAAGGAGCAAATCGGTGAGTGCGCGAGCGGTAGCAGATTTGCCAGAGCCGCTCAAGCCGGTGAACCAAATACAGAAACCTTGCTCATGTTTTGCAGGGTAAGAACCGCGCAAAATTTCGGCTGTTTCGGGGCGGGTAAACCACTCGGGGAGCAGTTTGCCTTTGGCGAGGTAATCTTCACGAACTTGGGTGCCAGAAATAGTGAGCACTTTTGCGCCTTCGGGGGCTTTGCCAGCTTCTACATATTCTTCGGTTTCAGGCAAATAAACGAGCCATTTGAAAGGCACCATTTTTACGCCAAGTTCTTCTTCGTATTTACTAAGCATTTCTTGAGCATCGAAAGGTCCATAAAAAGGCTTGCCCGTGCTATCGTTGCCGGGACCCGCGTGGTCGCGCCCAACAATGAGGTGATTTGCGCCGTAGTTTCTACGAATGATGGCGTGAAGGAGTGCTTCACGAGGTCCAGCCATGCGCATTGCAAGGGGCAAAAGACTCAAGCGGGTGGACGTTTTATCGTAATAATTCTCAAGCAAAGCCTTATAAACACGAACGCGGGTGTAATGGTCTACATCACCGGGTTTGGTTAAGCCAACGACGGGGTGAATGAGCAAAGAGCCACCAATTTGTTTAGCGGCACGTTTGGTCAATTCTTCATGAACGCGGTGCAAGGGATTGCGAGTTTGGAAAGCAACTACGTTTTTATGACCCAGTTCTTCTAAATCGGCGCGTACTTCGGCTGGAGTTTTGCGAATGTCTACGAAATCGTAGTATTTGGGGAGATTGATGATTTTCAACTCACCTGAAATGCAAACTTTGCCCCAACGGGACATCTCAGAAACCAATGGATGGCGGGAGTCATTTGTGCCGAGGCTAAAACGCGCTTCTTTTTCTGCATCCCAAGTGTAGACTTCTTCCAACTTCATAATACCGATGAGATCATTCAATGAATTACGGATAACCAATTCTTCACCAACGGGGGGAAGCTCAACAGGGTTGGCAGTGAGGGTAATCGGAAGCGGGAAAAGCGTGCCATCAATCAGACGCATATTCGTCAAAACATTTTCGTAATCCGCTTTGCCCATGAAATGGTCAAGGGGTGAAAACGCGCCGGTGGCGAGTAATTCCAAATCATTTAATGCACGTGCTGAAATCTGAATAGCCTTCAAGCCTTTTGCACGTTCTATCAGTGCTTCTCGCTCTTCGCCAGTGGCGACCAAATTTACCAATTTGCCGCCATAAGGGGCAATCAACTTACTTTTAGACATTTTTTCTCCTAGCTGAATTTCTATATTCAGTAACTGAATTTTGAACAAACGCCGCAATTATACACGCTTTACTCTTCTATACAATAGCCACTCTCTGCCAAAGCGC
>CAZAWS010000125.1:0-5812 GCA_964488755.1 uncultured Anaerolineaceae bacterium
CAAAAAAGTTTTTAAAATCCGTGAAAATCTGTCCAATCCGTACAATCCGCGTTCTATTTTGATCTCCCTGAACGCTTACTATTTTTTCTCAATTTCATATTTGCCTTGCATCTCGGCAATTGCTGAGGCGATAATTTCTTCTTGTACACCTCGATTTTTAAGAATTTTGATGAAGGCATCTACCTCTATGCTCTCATCTAATTTTTCTAAATCTACGCGTAGCCCTTGCCCAATATAAGCCCGCATCAGGGGCTGATAACCAGAGAATCCCAGTAATGGAGCGATACGTTTTAAATCATCGACTACATCTTCGGGCATCCGAAGACTAATCATGGTCATGGGGCGTTTTTGCTGTAATCTTTCTTTTAGTTTACTGGTTTTCATATTTTATTCTTTCTCTTTTTGTCGCTGAACGAGCAGATATAATGCGCAGGCTATCTGCTCTCCATGTGTAAACAATATACAAGAGTCTCCAGTTTTGCGTCATACCAATAATTTTTTCTCGCAATTCTTCATCATCCACCTCATCGTGTAGAGAAATAAGAAAAGGGTCAAAAAAAGCCTTGCACGCTATCTCAAATGAGATGCCATGTTTTCGGAGATTGTTTTCTTCTTTCTTTTTATCCCACTCGAAGGTGGTTGCTTGATATATAAAATTTTCATCCATTCGCAGTATATCTTTTCGTATATCTATTGTCAATACGTTCTTTTGGTTTTATAGTGCCCGCTTCGAGGGAATTCCTTCTCGCCGCGGGTACTGAGATGGTGTTGAACTAACCTTATTCACTAAGATAAGGTAACGTTCTTCAACTACACTTGGCAATGTGATGGGGGTAACTTGGGCTAATTCTCCCCCCAAGATATTTAGCGCGTTTTCTGCATCTTGTGTTTCAACGAGACCGCGCTCACCTTTTTGGGCAAGCATTTTTCCGCCAACTTTGACTAAGGGCAAAAGATATTCGCTCAAGACAGGTAATTTTGCAACCGCGCGCGCCACTGCCCAATCATAGCTTTCGCGATGTCTGGGGCTTTGCCCTAGTTTTTCAGCGCGAGCTTGGATGATGGTCACTTCTTTGAGTTTTAGCGTTTCGACCATAAGTTGGCAAAACTTCGCTTTTTTAGCGACCGATTCAACTAGTGTTAGACGCATTTCGGGATAGATTATTTTCAGGGGAATGCCGGGGAATCCGGCACCCACGCCCACGTCCACGAGTGTTTTCGGCGGTTCATCGCCCCACGCAAGCGTGCAGGAGAAGGAATCCAAAAAATGTTTGGTGCGAATCCCTTCTACATCCCGTATTGCGGTGAGGCTAATTTTATCGTTCCACGCGATTAACTCACGCTCGTAAATACTCAGTGCGTCAATCTGTGCTTGGGTAAGGTGTATATTAAAAAGTTCTCTGGCATGTTCGGTAAGTTTTTGCATGGGGGGATTATAACAAAAAAAGTTCCCGCTCCTTCAAATAGAGCGGGAACTTTTAAAAGCCCTTCCCCCCACGGGGGAAGGGTTGGGATGGGGGAGGCTATTCTTCTTTTACTTTTTTATTTTTACGCCGCCGTATAATGGCACGAACAGCGATGAAAACGAGATAGAAGGGCAAGATGAGCGTGAATAAAACGGGCAAAACAAAGAGAATAAAATTAATTATGAACTGCATAAAGCCTTGCAAATAATTAATGAGATTCTGAATTGCTTTGCTGGCTGTTGCACCTAGCTCCCAACCACCAATTTCTATGGGTTCAGCTTTTTCGGTGGCGATAACTTCGGTGCTAATGGAGGATGTGGCGGCAGAGCGTTCGTAATAATTGATTTGCCCTTTCAGCACTTCAATATCGCTTTGAATATATTGAAGCTCTGAATAAACGGCAAGGGTTTCTTCTGTGGTTGTGGCATCTTCCATGATTTTGAGCATTTGCGCTTCGGCGGCTTCTTTGGCGTCAAGCCGAGATTGAAGGTCTACGTATTGGTCGGTCACATCTTCGCCAGAGACGTTTTCTGAATTTACTTCGTCAACACCTGCTTTGATTTGCGCTAATGCGCTGTCCAATTTTCCAGCAGGGATACGGATGGTGATATTTCCCTCCGGTACTTGCTCACCACTATTGGCGTAGCTCTGATAGGTATTTGAGGAGACAACATAACCGCCCAAGGAAGTGGCAAGCGCAGTGATTGCTTCAATTTTTTCTTCGGGGTCTGCAACCGTGATGCTTAAATTGGCATTTTTAATGACAAGACGTTCTTGTTGAGTGGCTTCAACAGATGTACCAGATGATGAGCTACCTTCTCTTGCCTCATTGGACATAGATTCAGACTCTACCGCCATGTCTGCATCCATCATGGGCACTCCCGCAGGGGCATAACTTTCTTCTGCGGCATATTTTTCTGATGTGGCGCCTGCACAACCTGTGAGCAAGACCAGCATAATTACAAGAGTAATCAGATAGCGTTTCATCATTTTTCTCCTTTTTATTTTTGGGGGGACATCCGGCTTAAGGCTTTAGCCATAAGCTGGACGTTTCTATACAGACGTAGGTTTTAACAAAAAAGTTCCTCCCCTTTCTGTCCTTTGGACATCTTCCCCCGCAGGGGGGAAGACAAATCCCTTCCCCATCGGGGGAAGGTTAGGATGGGGGTACCCTACCACCCCTCTGCCAAACGTAAAGCGTGTTTTTCAGGCAAACGCGCTTCGCGAATGCGCTCTTGTACAGATTTTATATCATATTCTACACGATATGATGTCCAAGAAAAAGCTTTAGTATCAAAAATAGCATACGCGGCGCGCGGGTCACGGTCACGCGGTTGACCAACAGAACCAGGGTTGAGAATTACGCGCCCGCTTAACTCAACAGGCACGCCATCACGCGGAATATCTAAAACGACATTATTCTCTTCAACCACCCACCAGAAAATACTGGGCACATGTGTATGCCCCACAAAACAAAAATCGGTTTTAAATTCAAGAAAATTCAACCGCGCCGTCAAGGTATTGATCATATATTCCCAAATCGGGTCGCGGGGGCTACCGTGCACAAGAGTCACTTTTTTATCAGGCTCTACCACCTGCGGGAGCGTATGCAAAAAATCCATGCTAGAAGCAGAAAGCACGCGCTGTTGCCAAAGCAAAGAAAGGCGCGCATCGCCATTAAAGGCTTCGCTAGGCATTCTCCCCATCGCCGCAATATCATGGTTGCCCGGCACGCAAAATAAATTAGGCTGTTCACTAAGTACTTCTACGCAGATATTCGGGTCAGGACCATAACCCACAATATCGCCCAAGCACCAAACTGCCTCAAAATCCCCTGCATCTTTTAGCACAGCTTCAAAAGCAGTGTAATTCGCATGAACATCAGAGATGACTAAAACGCGCATTCATTTCTCCTAAAATTTTACTCACACGCTCAATGATAATTTCGGCAACTTCAAACTTACTTCGCAACGAAAACTCTTCTTTCTCGCCATCGGGATAAAGGATCGTAACGCGATTTTCGTCTACATCAAAACCTGCATCCTTTGCCGAGATGTCATTAGCCACAATAAAATCTAATTTCTTGGATTGGATTTTCTCAAGCGCATTGGATATCAAATCATGGCTCTCTGCCGCAAATCCTACCACAATATGAGGGCGCAACGCGCGTAACTTTGGGCTTGCGCTTGCACTGAGCTGTGTCGAAGTGAGGTGTTTAAGAATATCTGGTGCGGTCTCAAGCGTGATTTGGGGAATCCCGGCGCGTTTCTTGAGCTTTTTATCGGCTATTTGGGCGGGTCTAAAATCCGCCACAGCAGATGCCATAATGAGCGCGTCTGTTTTTTTTGCTGTTTCAGCAAGCACTGCATCTAGCATTTCTTCGGCAGATTGCACAAAAACAAGTTTTGCCCCAATTGGCGGGATTAATGCGGTGGACGTGGAGATGAGCGTCACTTCTGCCCCTGCGTCTATACCGGCTTGGGCAAGAGCGTAGCCCTGTTTTCCCGAAGAGCGATTGGTGATAAAGCGGACGGGATCTATTGCTTCACGCGTCCCGCCTGCGGTAACGATGATTTTTTTGCCTGCAAGTTCGCCGTGTTTTAACCCCAATACGCGCCGTGCCTCGCCTATAATTTCGGCTGGCTCTACCATTCTGCCTAAACCCTCTAATCCCGATGCCATTCTGCCTTGCGCGGGACCAGCAAAGAATATGCCGCGCGCTTTAAGCGTTTGCACATTCTCTTGCGTGGCGATGTTTTCGTACATGCCCACATCCATCGCGGGAGCCACAAGCGTTGGGCATTGTGAAGCGAGTGCGGTAATAGAGAGCAAATCGTTCGCTTGCCCATGGGCAAGTTTTGCCATCGTATTCGCGGTGATGGGGGCAATAAGGAGCAAATCTGCCGCGTGCCCCAGCCCAACGTGAAGGATATGTGATTCGCCACCCCACAGCTCACTATCGGTATACGCTTTTCGTCCGGTTAAGGACTGAAAAGTTAAGGGAGAAATAAACTGCTCGGCGGCACGCGTCAAGATTACGTCCACGCGCGCGCCCGCTTGCGTCATCTTAGAAGCAAGTTCTGCCGCTTTATATGCCGCTATGGAGCCAGTCACGCCAAGCAAAATCCGCTTATCTTTTAGTATAGACATGGCTATATTATACTAGAGGTCAGGACGCGTAGCATTTTCTTTTCAATGTCCTGCACATCATTGAAAAATTCGCATTGCAACGCATTTCCAAAGCGCAATGCAATGCGAACCTGTTATAATTTGAGCATAATGACCGAAGGAAAATTACTCAACAACCGCTATCAATTACTCGAAAGTATTGGCAAGGGGGGCATGGCGACTGTTTACCGCGCCAGAGATAAAATGCTAGAGCGAGATGTGGCGATTAAGTTGCTTAGAGACGATTACTCTGATGATGACGAATTTCGCGAGCGTTTTAAGCAAGAGGCGCGCGCCGCGGCAAATCTTTCACATCCTAATATCGTAACCGTGCATGATTTTGGCTTCGATGTGGGCAAGCTCTTTATTGTGATGGAGTTTGTTGATGGTCCTGATTTAAAAACACTCATTCGGCGAAGCGGACGCGTTGCCATCAAAGAGGCTATTTTTTTGATGGTGCAGGCTTGCGCAGGGATTGGGTACGCACACCGCGCGGGTTTGGTGCATTGCGATGTGAAGCCGCATAATTTTTTGGTTACATCTGACCGCCGCCTAAAAGTGACCGATTTTGGTATTGCCCGTGCGCTTTCTACGATTAGACACGATGAATATAGCGATGTTGTTTGGGGATCGCCGCAATATTTTGCACCAGAGCAAGCCACAGGTGGCGCGCCTTCTCCCGCTTCTGATGTTTATTCGCTGGGCGTAATTCTCTATGAGTTGCTAACCGGCACCCTGCCCTTTGTTGCGCCCACCCCTGAAGAACTTGCTCGTTTGCATCTAACCGAAACGCCCGTACTTTTGAGCGAATATGTACCCGATATTCCCCCCGCACTTGAGCAAATTGTTGCAAAGGTGCTTTCAAAAGAACCCGCCCGCCGATATAGAACCGCCGACCAATTTGGTCGCGTTTTGGAGACTTTTGGGACTCGTGAGTCTGCGCCCATCTCTGAGCCGATTTCTATCCCTGTGCCGCCCCCGCCTGTTGATATTCCTGCACCCGCCCCTGAACCTGAACTTGATACCGCTTATCAACATATCCCTGTAAAAGAAGAGTCTCCCGTCTTCGCCTACGATGAATTGCCCCCTTACGAAGCCCCCATTAATATAGACTGGGGAAGCCTTGTGCTAGGACTTCTTGCTTTAATTTTGGCAGGCGGATTACTCCCCTTTTGGGT
>CAZAWS010000126.1:0-5799 GCA_964488755.1 uncultured Anaerolineaceae bacterium
GCCGTAGACATACTACGCACGATTTCAGGATTTTCTTCAAGCGTTTTTTCGTTGGTTAATAATCCGTTTGAGGCAAGTTTAACATAATCAGCTACACGAATTTCGTTAATTTCGTAGCCTTGCGCCACCAACTGAATTGGCTCATTTGTCGAATAGCCCACAATTGCATCTACTTGGTCTGTGGCTAGGGCTTCTACTTGGTTGAAGCCAATTGCCTCCAATGTCATATCGCTTTCTTCCAAACCGTTGGCATGAAGTAGGGCGATAAATCCAACATAATTTGCTCCAAAAAGACCGGGTAAGCCAATTTTTTTACCGACCAAATCAGTGGGGACAACAATATCCGCTTCTGTTTTGGATACTACCGAAACAGGATAATCTTTGTACCAAGCCGAAGCGTAAACAACGGGCAATCCTTGCGCTCGCGCCAACGGAACTTGTTCTCCAGAAACAACTGAGAAGGGCAATTTCCCTGCGCCCACTAAGGCAACGCCATCTGTTTCGTAGCTATAATCAAATTCGATTTCTATGCCAGCTTCGGCAAAATATCCCTTTTCTACGGCTACATAATAAGGTGCGTATTGGATGTTTGGAATATATCCCATTGGTAAACGGATTTTTTCTAACTCAGCAGGTTCGGCGGGAGAAGATGCAGAGGCACAAGCAGAAATGAGCAAAGTGAATATGATAGTGATAAAAATAAGGGGCGTTTTTTTGTGCATGAGTTCTCCAAAAGCAAGATAAATCTTGCTTTACTCTAAAATTAAATTATCAATTAGGCGCGTTGTGCCTATATAAACTGCCATTGAGAGCAGGGTTTTTCTTTCAATTATATCTAACTCTGCCAAGGAAATATAATCGGCGCAAGAGACATATTCTAAACGCGCTAAAGGCTCGGCGTTGATAATTTCTTCCATTTTGGCACGCAGAACACCAGCATTTCTTTCTCCATGATCATAAGCAAATTTGGCTTTTTTGAGGGATGTAGAGAGGACGAGTGCCGCTTGCCGTTCATCTGGATTAAGATAAGTATTTCTGCTCGACATTGCCAACCCGTCAGGCTCGCGGACGATGGGGCTTGCTACGATTTCTATGGGCATATTCAAGTCTCGAACCATTTGCCGGATCACCGCGACTTGTTGAGCATCTTTCTGTCCGAAATACGCGACCTGTGGTTGAACAGCGTTAAATAACTTTGTTACAATAGTTGTCACGCCGCGAAAATGACCTGGGCGTTTTTCCCCTTCAAGGGGTTTTGTAATCTCGCCCACTTCTACCAAAGTTTGATAATCGGACGGATACATCACTTCGTTGGTGGGCACCCAGAGCAAATCGGCTCCCGCTTCTTGAAGAAGGGCGGTATCACGCTCGAGGTCGCGGGGATATGCGTCTAGGTCATCTGTGGGGGCAAATTGGGTCGGGTTCACAAAGATGCTAACCACAACGGAATCAAGTTCACGACACGCGCGTTCCACAAGGGAAAGATGCCCCTCGTGCAAAAATCCCATTGTCGGCACGAATCCGATTGATCCCGGCAACGCGGCGCGGGCATCCCGTAAGTCTTCTAAATTAATTACTTTTTTCATTTGAAACTCCTCATTGACAGTTTTCTTCCCTATGTTACACTATAAATATCAAAATTATATAAATAAAGGAGAAACAATATGGCTTTTTCGAAAGTAAATTCAAAGGGGACAACCTATTATCTACACGCAAATGAGCGCGAGACCAAAGCAGGAAAAAAATATAGAATGTATTTCTTTGCCCGTGACGTTCGCCCTGAAAAAGAAATCAATGAATTGCCCGATGGCTACGAAATCATTGAGATGAAAACGGGTTTGCCCGCATTGAAAAAACTCAAATAGTTCAATAAAAAATGCTTGTGTTGAAAAACATGAGCGTTTTTCTTTTAAGGTACGATACCCTAATATAGGAAAAGGAGAATTTTATGCCCGGATTAAATCGTGTTCAGTTGATGGGGCGTTTAGGGAAAGACCCCGAAGCTCGTTTTACGCCCACAGGAAAGCAGGTAGTGAAGTTTAGCTTGGCTGTTTCTAAACGCTGGAAGAATGATAGCGGGATGCAGGAACATACCGAGTGGATTAATATCGAGGCTTGGGGAAGATTGGCTGAGATTTGCAATGAATACTTGCGAAAAGGTAGTTTAGTTTTTGTTGAGGGGCGCATTAAAACCGACAAATATCAGGATGACAGCGATGTGACGCGTTATTTTACGAAAGTCGTTATCAATCAGATGCAAATGCTTGATAAAAAGCCTGCCGATGATGCAATAATCGGGGAGATGCCGGCGGAGTATGAGGCGTAGTTTTTTTTGAACACGGAGTTGCACGGATTGCACGGAGTATAATTTTTGAGTTGCGGAGAAAAACTTTCCTGTTTTCTCTGCAACTCATGTATTCAAAAACTCATGTTGACGCGCGCCCCCAGCCTGCTATAATTTAGCCACAATTTAGTTTTACCTTCGGGGTCGGGTGAAAGTCCCAATCGGTGGTACAGCCCACGAGTGCTGAGTTTATCGAAGCACATGATTCGGTTCAATGCCGAAGCCGACGGTTACAGTCCGGATAGAAGAAGGTTTTTAGGCAGTCTCTGACGCGCGTTAGGGCTGGTTGCGTATTATCCCGAAAAGAGTTTCTTTTCGGGATTTTTTTATAGCAATGCAATTGGCATATCTACGCGTTTTACCTGTTTTCACGCCCCGCAAGGAATTTTATGCGGTGCGTTTTTAATTTAACGCTCCGATGATTAAAATCATCGTCTGAAATACGAGGTGCGATAAATCGCACTAAAACAAATCTCACCTACAAACTATGAGCATTAACTCTGATCATAAACTCAAAAAACAATCTCAAATAAGCTCTTTCTGGATTGCGGCAATTTCTCTTCTTTTAGCCTTGCTTGCATGGCAACTTACGGTACATTTTACCGATTTACCCTCCTTTATTCTCCCTTCCCCAGCGGATGTGGGCGTATGTTTTCTACGCACGCTCTCTGATGGAAGCCTGTTATACCACGCCAGCATAACGCTCTTAGAAGTTTTATTGGGATTATTATTAGGAACCGCCGCGGCGACCGCGTTGGGATACTTGCTTGCCAAATCCCCGCTTTTTGAGCGTCTTTTGGCGCCCTATTTGGTGGCTAGTCAGGCTGTGCCCATTGTGGCAATTGCGCCCCTGCTCATCATTTGGTTTGGACCGGGCATTGCTTCAAAGGTGATTATTTGTGCGTTGATTGTCTTTTTTCCCGTTTTGGTAAACACAGTTGTCGGCGTGCGCGCTGTCCCGTCTGCTTTGCATGATTTGATGCGCTCCCTGCGAGCAACCCGTTGGCAAACTTTACGTTATCTTGAAACCCCCGCCGCGTTGCCCGTTTTTCTGGGCGGGTTAAGAATTGGTGCGGCTCTTTCTGTAATTGGCGCAGTTGTTGGTGAATTTGTCGGTGCAGATCGAGGGCTTGGTTTCTTAATCAACGTGGGACGCGGGCAATATGATACAGCATTAGTTTTTGTCGCTATTTTTGCCTTAATCGCATTGGCGTTGGCTCTCTATGGGGCGGTAGCGTGGCTAGAGAGTTATTTGCTTAAATGGCAGGTGTGGCGGAGTCAGTAGGGTAAAATAGCTTAGTAAAGCAAAACTCGCCCATAATCTAATAAAGGAATCTCAGATGTCTCAAAAAGAATTTGAAAAGTTTATTGCGTCCTATCCTAATTATGCAAAAACAACCAAACTAGACGAGCTACGCGCCAAAGATTATGCGCGGCTTGATCGCCTTAACCATGTTTATCTCGACTATACGGGGGGCGGGCTATATGCCGAATCGCAAATCACCAAACATCAGGAGATTTTGCTGAATGGCGTTTATGGTAATCCGCACTCAACAAATCCGAGTTCGATGGCGGCAACAAAATTGGTCAATTCGGCTCGTGCTTATGTACTCGAGTTTTTCAACGCCGACCCTGCCGAGTACGAGGTCATATTCACTTCAAACGCCAGCGGTGCGCTGAAATTGGTGGGAGAATCTTATCCTTTTGATGAAAATTCCCGCTATTTGCTCGCTTTTGATAACCATAATTCGGTTAACGGATTACGTGAATTTGCTCATGCACACGGCGCACAGGTTAGATATTTGCCGGTCGAGTTGCCAAATTTGCGCTTGTCTCACGCACAACTGCAAAATGAATGGAAGCAAGCCGAGGGCAACGCGCGTCACCTGTTCTCTTATCCCGCACAATCAAATTTTTCTGGCACACAGCATCCGCTTGAGTGGATTGCAGAAGCAAAATCCTACGGTTGGGATGTTTTGTTGGACGTGGCGGCTTTTGTCCCTACAAATCAATTGGATTTGAGCCGATTCACCCCTGATTTTGTCGTGATGTCTTTCTATAAACTTTTTGGCTATCCTACAGGCTTGGGTGCCCTCATCGCGCGGCGAGAAGCATTGGGCAAGCTCCAACGCCCGTGGTTCGCGGGCGGAACAATTACGGTTGTATCGGTGCAGGGAGAGCGGCATTATATGGCAGAGGGACACGCCGCTTTTGAGGATGGCACGGTAGATTATTTGAATATTCCCGCGGTAGAAATTGGCTTGCGACATATTGCCGAAGTGGGCTATGAAGCAATCCACGAGCGCGTAACTTGTCTTACGGGCTGGCTGTTAGAAAACATCTTGGCAATGAAACATAGCACGGGCGCACCACTCGCTAAAGTTTACGGAACGCTCGATACAGAAATGCGCGGCGGTACGATTGCGTTGAATTTTTATAATAAAGAGGGGATTGCCTTCAACCATCACTATATTGAAGATGAGGCGAATAAACGCAATATCTCTATTAGAACGGGGTGTTTTTGCAACCCCGGTGCGGGAGAAATTGCCCTAGAATTGGGAAAACCTGAGTTAATTGCCTGTTTCACCCAGACCGAACATCAGCAACATCTTAGCTTTGATGAGTTTGCGCTCTGTTTTGATGAGAAGCAATCGGGGGCGGTACGGATTTCTGTGGGGATTGTAAGCAATTTTAACGATGTGCAGGTTTTTCTTGGGTTTATGAAAGGGTTGTTGGAATAAGGTGTAAATCGCTACCCTCCACCAATTTTCACAAAAAACAAAATGAAAAAAACTCAACTTCAACACCCCAAACTCCCCAGAAATTTGCCATCTTCTGAACTTCTTAAATTAGAAGATTGGGAGGAATACGAATCCCTAAAATTAAGCGGATGTGATTTTACGAGGCAATCTGCCCAAAATATCAGTTTTGAGCAAGTGTTGATGCGTCAGATTATGCTTACAGGAGCGCGGATACCGAAATCACATTTTTTTGATGTGCGGATGGAATCTTGCGACCTTTCTGGCACTTTTTTAGAAGACTCACGTTTTCATCGCGTTGAGGTCATTGCCTGTCGCTTGATGGGCGTTCAATTTATTTCGGCTCAAATAAATGATGTGCTTTTCAAAGACTGTAATTTAGATGGAGCTATTTTTATTTCTACGAAGAGCAATTTTTTACGATTTGAAAATTGCTCTCTAAAAAACACTAGTTTTGAAAGAGCAGATTTACGAAAGGCTATCTTTAAAAAATGTGATTTGTCCAATGCTGATTTTCGTAACGCAAAATTAGAGCAAGCTGATTTTCGTACATCTACAATTAATGGTATGGCGTTAAGAGCCGAAGATGTGAAAGGGGCAATCATCTCGTCCATACAGGCAACTCAGATGGCGGGATTGTTGGGCTTGCATGTTTTAGATGAAGATGAGACGCTCTAAGTTCTAATAGGTGACGAT
>CAZAWS010000127.1:0-2062 GCA_964488755.1 uncultured Anaerolineaceae bacterium
GCGTTTGCCAAAGCGATAAATTTCTTGGTGTTGACGGACTTCTTCGGTGAAATCTAGACTTTGCAAAATTTCAATCAAACCTTCGTTATAAGCGGGGACGGCGATACTCAGTCGGTGCATGTGGATTTCGTGAAAGACGTAGTTTTGGAGCAATTCTAGGGTTTCTTTCGTTGAAATTTGCCCATATTCTGCCAAATTTCTCATCGTCAAATCCATATAGACTGCGCCGTTGCCCCAATCGATCCAATGCAGGGTAGCGATGCCGAGTAGCTCTTTTTTATCAAGAGTGCGGATACCAAACCAGAAGGTTGTCCGCTTTTCGTCTGCTTCTTTGAGTATCTCGCCGAGCAGTTTTTTCGCCTGCGCTTCTGAGAGCGGATGCGTGGGGCTGGCATCTTCAATCAGCGGAATGAAGCGGCTGTCGTGCGTCCACGTGGCAAATGTTTTGGCATCCGCATCCGCGTCTAGGGCAGTCAGGCAGATGTGGGGGGCTTTAAACAGGTCGATGTTTTTCATCAGGATAACTCCTTTTTAACGGGTGCAAGTTTCGGGGTCACGCGCGAGACGGGTCTTTCATCCTGCTTAAAATAACGATGGAAGATACTAAATCCGAGCGCGGCGACGAGAGCTAAAATCCCCGATCCGTACCAGACCCAGAGAGGCTTGCCCGCATCCATCACCAATCCGGCGAGAAGCGGACCAACCGCCCCCGGCAGAAGCCACGAGATGCCGAAAACCGCCATATAACGCCCGCGCATTTCTTCGGGCGAGAATTTTGCCACAAGGGCTTGAGCGACCGGCGTGACGACCATCTCGCCGATGGTGATAATTGCCATCGCTACCATGAAAAGCGCGTAGTCGCTGACAAAACCATAGAGCGCAAAACCAATCGCGTAGATTAGCGCGCCAAGAGCCATCATCTGCATAGGGGCTTTTTTGCCAATTTTGCGCGTAATTGCAAATTGGAGCAAAACGACCATTGTCGCGTTGAGACTCATCAGCATCCCAAACCCGGTTTCGGGAACGTGGTGAATATCACGCAAGAAAACGGGGAGTGCGCCGTACATTTGCATATAAACAATGGTGACGACCATCGAAAGTGCCATAAAAATGAGGAAAGCGCGGTCTTTAAGAACGGTGGCGTAACCGCGAAAGCTCTCGCCGAAGCCTGTTTTGTCTTCTTTTTCAGTCTCCGTTTTTGCCTGCGGGAGGGTTTCTGCCACCAGAAAATAAAATCCGATAGCGGTAAGGATGCTGGAGACTGCATCTGCGCCGAAAAGGAGCAAATAGGATTTTGCGGCGAGAAATCCGCCAATGGCGGGACCAATTGCCACCGAAAGATTCATTGCCACACGCATAATCCCGAAGCCATCAGCTCGTTTTCCTTCGGGGAGCAAATCAGTAATCATCGCTTGGCGTGCTGGACCTGCCATATCGGCAAAAAGTCCGGTGATGACTGCCATTAGATAGAAAAGTTCGATTTTGTTGACCAGTCCCATCCCAACGCTGGTGAGGGCACTAACGATGAGTCCAATAATGATGACTTTCTTTCGCCCGATGTGGTCGGTAAGCGCGCCACCGAAGATACTCCCGAAAAATTCGGAGACGGAGAAGATGCCGAAAAGAATTCCAACTTCGGTCATCCCCACGCCGAAATGCTGGGTGACATAAAGTGAGAAAAAGGTGAAAAGTAGCGCACCGCCGAGATGGTCAACGAATGATGCACCGATAACAACCCAAAATTGTTTCGGGTATTCGTGGTAGATTTTCTTGGCGCGGGTGATTTGGTTTTGAAGCATGGTATTTTCCTAAATATTTTTGTACACAGAGTTGAACGGATTGCACGGAGAAAAACTTTTGTCTTTTTCGTAGAGAGCCTTTGCGATTTTCGTGTTTAAAGTATTTTTGATGTTAAATTATTGAGAGAAATAAAAAAAGCCGCAGAATTTCTTCCGTGACTTTTTGGGATAGACCTAACAGGTTTTGAAAAGCTGTCAGGTCTTGTAAAAATAAAAAAGCCACAGAGCGAAATGCTCTGTGGCTTTAAGTGTTTAGATAAAAT